>NZ_JABULD010000185.1:0-12030 GCF_014060985.1 Pseudomonas sp. MD195_PC81_125 | reverse complement strand
GAAAAGGGGGCAGTTCATGCGCCGCAATGGTCACTGCCCAAACCGATACTCGCGCTCCACCCCGACACACCCGCGTCTGAAACGTCGAATACCACTGCGCCCGCCCGCGCGCCTGAATCACCCCGGTGCTCGGGATGCTCGCGCCAGGCCAGAATCGCCGCCTCGTTCTCCCAGTAGGAAATGGTGATGCCGACGCCATCTTCCCCGCGAATCGAATCAATCCCGAGAAACCCCGGTTGCTGGCTGACCAGCTCCATCATGCGCTCGGAGGCCGCCGCGTAACCGTTGTCACCCTTGGTACGGGTCGAGGTGAAAATCACCGCGAAGCAGGTTGGGGCCGGTTTCATTGCCGTTGCTCCACGCACGCTTCGACAAACGCCCGCACCAGTGGCGGGATCTGGCCCTTGAGCGCTGCGCGTTCCGGCTGGAACAGCGTGGCGACAAAAAACACATGGTCAGTCAATTCGATCGCGCGCAAGTCGCCCGCCGAATCGTGCCCCACGGCGCGTAGCGGAGGGGTCAGCAATTCTTGTTCGAACTGCGGATTCACACCGAATCGGCAGCGATAACCTTCATGAATTTCAGACGTTTCGTACGCCTTGGCGATCAACGAACCGGCGACCAGATGAATGCTGTCTACCGCCTCCACCAACGAACAGGTCAGCGGCGTCAGTACCGCTCGCGGCGAATCCGGTGACGTTTCGCCATGTTCGGCATCGGCCCAGCCCAGCACATTGCGGGAAAATTCCAGCAGCGCATGCTGAAAACCGCCGCAGGTACCAAGGAACGGGCGCTGTTGTTCGCGGGCAAAACGAATCGCCCTGAGTGCACCGGCCTCACTTTTGTAGGGGCTGGCCGGGACGCACCAGAAGCCGTCGTAGTGTGCCAATGGTGTATCGACGTGGATTTGATCCGTGGCCAGCCAGTCGAATTGCACATTTTGGCCGGACTGCTCGGCGATCATGCCGAGGGCAACGGGGATCGCCTGGTGGGCGGTGACTTGCGGGTCGTGATCGCCGATCAGGGCGATGGAAATGGCGTCCATGGGATTTCCTTGATTTGAGTGAGTGATGAACCTCTGTGGTGAGGGTGTGCAGTTGTCGATCACCGGGGCTCACTATAGATTGGCGTTCACGCACTCAATATTGGCGTTTTCCCAAGTGATCAATGCAGCGACGCACTATCGACTCGACTACCCGGATCTGGCGCTGATCCTTGCGTTGGTGCGCGGCGGCTCTCTGGCCCGGGCGTCGCAGTTGCTCAGGGTCGACGTGTCGACGGTGTTTCGCGCGGTACGTCGTCTGGAGTCGGCGCTGGGCCAGCAGTTGTTCGAAAAGAGCCGCGCCGGTTATTTGCCTACCACCCTCGCGCAGACGCTGGCCGAGCAGGCCGAGCGCGCCGAACAGGCACTGGAAGCGGCGCGAATCGGTGTCGAGCAGGGCGGGGAAGTGATCAGCGGTACGGTGCGCCTGACCTGTACCGATTCGGTGCTGCAAGGCCTGCTATTGCCGGCGCTGGCGCAGTTCATGCCGAACTACCCGGCGCTGACTCTCGAGCTGAGCACCTCCAACGATTTCGCCAACCTCAGCCGGCGTGATGCCGACATCGCCCTGCGCCTGACGCGTACACCGCCGGAGCATCTGGTCGGACGGCAACTGGCGAAGGTCTCCTACCGGGTCTGCGCCAGTGCGCGTTATCTGCAGAATGTGGATGCGACGGATCTGGCAGCGCTGACCTGGATCGCCCCGGACGAGTTTCTGCCGGATCACCCGACCGTCGCCTGGCGCCGCCAACAGTTGCCCGGCGTGATCCCGAGTTATCGCTGCAACAGCATGCTCTCGGTGACGGAACTGGTGCGCGGCGGTCTCGGTGTGGCGGCGTTGCCGGACTTTCTGATCACGGAAGGTTTGCAGCCCCTCAGCGCACCGCTGCACGGCTATGACACCGCGCTGTGGCTGCTGACCCGCGCGGACTGCCGCGCGTTGCGCGCGGTGGTCACGCTGTTCGATGAATTGGGGCGGGCGCTGCGTCTGCCGTGATCAGCGTTGCGGATCCTGGCAGATGTGCGCATGCAGTTCGCGGGTCAGGCCTTCGATGCGTTCAGTCAGGCTCTTGGTCATCTCGGTGAGTCGGGTGTTCTGTTCCAGCAGTTCGAGCAGTTGCGCGGTGGTCTGTGCGGCCTGCGCCTGGCGCTCGCTGTTGGCCACCGCCAGCGCTTCACGGTGCTGCGCGTCGGCGTCCGACTGCGCCTTGTCCCGCGCGGCCTGTCGGGTCTGTGCCAGCAGAATCAACGGCGCGGCGTAGGCGGCTTGCAGGCTGAACGCGAGGTTGAGCAGGATGAACGGGTAGACGTCGAACTGCGTCACGCCCGAGACGTTAAGGCCGATCCACACCGCGACGATCAGCGTTTGCGCGCCGAGAAACAGCGGCGTGCCGAAGAACCTCGCGAAGGCTTCGGCACGCAGGGCGAACGCGTCGTTGCCGAAGGTGGTGTTGAGGTGGGCGTGGGGGGCGGTGGAAGCGCAGGTGATCGACCGGGGCCGGCGCGGGGACATCGGGTTTTTCTGTGGTCATGGTGGGCTCGGCAGGACTTGTGACTGGAGGTCACTATAGCCCTGCATCGAGGCTGATGGCCCGTTCGCGAGCAGGCTCGCTCCTACAGGGATTGATGAGTCGCTCACTTAACTTGTGATCAACCCGGAACCTGTGGGAGCGAGCCTGCTCGCGAAAGCCGCGACGCGATCTCTCAGCCCGGCGCCCGCTCATTGGCAAACATGCTCACCGCCTGCACCGCTTCACTGGCGCCATCGCGGATCTGCAGAATCACGCTGCCGGCCTGATCCGCCAGTTCAACGCCTTGCGCCGCCCGCCCGCGGGTGCCTTCCATGCTCTTGATCGCCTGCCGTGTCTCGCTCTGAATCAGGCCGATCATGTTGGAAATCTCCGCCGTCGAGCCGCTGGTGCGCGCCGCCAGTTGCCGCACTTCGTCCGCCACCACGGCAAAACCGCGGCCCTGATCCCCGGCGCGCGCCGCTTCAATTGCCGCGTTGAGCGCCAGCAGATTGGTCTGGTCGGCAATCGCGCGGATCGTATTGACGATCGCGGTAATCTGCTCCGAGCGCTCGCCAAGTTGCGCGATCAGCGTTGATGACTGCGCGATGTCGTCAGCAATTTCACGCATTTCGCTGGCCGCCTGCTGGATCACCTGAGTGCCTTGCTCGGCGACTTTCCGGGTTTCCACGGAGATGTGATAAGCGGCGCTGGCGCTACGGGCATCGTGCTCGTGCTGCTCGACGCGGGCGGTGACGTCCGTGGCGAATTTCACCACTTTGCACAAACGCCCCGCAGCGTCGTACACCGGGTTGTAGTTGGCCTCCAGCCAAATACTCTGACCGCGCTTGTCAACGCGTTCGAACTGGCCCTGGAACAGTTCACCCTGATTCAAGCGTCGCCAGAAGTCCTCGTAGGCACTGCTGTTGACCAGTTCCGCACGGCAGAACAAACGGTGATGTTTGCCCTTGAGTTCAGCGAGGGTGTAACCCATGCGTGTCAGAAAATTCTGATTGGCCGTGAGAATGCCGCCGTCGAGGTCGAATTCGATCACCGCCATCGCCCGGTCGATTGCCTGCAGTTTGGCGTTGGCCTCGCTTTCCTGCTGAACCTTGGTCGTCACGTCCATGGCGAACTTGACCACTTTGACCACACGCCCCGACGTATCCTTGATCGGGTTGTAATTGGCTTCCAGCCAGATCGGCTGGCCCTGGCTGTTGATCCGTTCGAAGGTGCCGGACTGGAACTGGCCGTTTTTCAGGCGCGACCACAGTTCGGTGTATTGCGCGCTACGGCCAAACTCCGGAGTGCAGAACAAGCGATGCGGCTGGCCGATCACCTGTTCGGCGCGGTAACCCATGGTTTTGAGGAAGTTGTCATTGGCCTTTAACACCACACCGTCAAGGTCGAACTCGATCACCGCCATGGAGCGATTGATCGCTTCAAGCAGGCCGTTTTGTTCAGTGATGGTGTGTTGAAGATCGTTGAGTTCGGCCTGGTGGCGTTTGAAAAACATAGAGGCAGTACCTGGAAGTAGGGAAAGACGAGGTTTGTGTCCCTGTTTCCGCGCTGGCAGAGCAAATGCCGGGTCGGCATTTGTCATTGACTGCAAAGTGCCAGCATCCAGGCTGACGGCTCGATCTTATACAAACCAAATTAAGTTGTACAAGAAATTGCGCGTCGGTACGTTTCCGGTTTTTTCAAAGTTCGAGTCGGTGACGCCGGGCGGGTGCCGAAAAGGCCGGTTCAGAGCTGATAACGTGCCAGAAACATCTCCAGTGCCGACTCGGCCACGGCTTTTTGCGTGTCTGCATCCAGCGGCGGCAAACCCATGGAAATCTGCGGCCAGAAACCGAACGACTTCAACAGTCCCTGCACCTGCTGCGCGGCGAAATCGGCATCCACGGTCTTCAACCGACCATCGGCCAATGCGGCGCGAATCCACACTGTCAGGCCTTCTTCCCGCTCACCCATGCGCGCCACCATGTCTTGCGCGCGCTCCGGTGAATGAATGGTGGCAGCGATCGCCACCCGCGCCAGTCCGAGAAAATTGTCATCCGCCATCATCTGCAGTTTGGCCAGCAACATGGGCAGCAGTTGCTCGCGCAGCGGCTGATCGGCGCGGTAGCTCACCATCTGCTCTTCAGTAATTCGTGCCCAGAGTTGGTTGAGAATTTCGGCGAACAGCTCTTCTTTGCTGGGGAAATGGTTGTACACCGTGCGCTTCGACACCCCGGCGGTGGCCGCGATCTTGTCCATGCTGGTGATCTCGAACCCGTTGGCCCGGAATTCGGCAATCGCCGCCTGAATGATGGCTTCGCGTTTGCGGTCGGTAAGGCGCTGTGCAGCTGTCATAAGTAAGCTTCGGCAGAGAAAGTGGGAAATTACACTTGGCAGTTTACTTGTCATCCGGTTTGATGCAACCTAGAAACTACACCGCCCAGTGTAATGTTGCGTTAATCCGCGCAACCTAAAAACCAGACAGTTCGGCTGATGCGTGCGTGCCTTGGCCATTTATCGTCCCACCGTGAAAAACCGTGAATTGCGCGGTTTTTCTGGAGTCTCTCAGTCATGGCCAATTCAGATATTTCTGCGGATCAAATTTCCACGCCTGAAGCCTCTCGCCAGGATCAAGGGCTATTCCTTAACCATGCGCCGGTGCAACGCGAAGGTGGGCGCAAGATGCTGCGGATCATGTGGAACATGATTTTCAACAAGCCGCGCAATACCCGTCCTGCCGCTGCGATCCCGGTGCAGTCGCTGACAACTGAAGTCCTAATGGCCGCGCCTGACCACAGCGTCTATCGCCTCGGCCACTCGACCCTGCTGCTGAAAATGCGCGGCAAATTCTGGATCACCGACCCGGTCTTCGCCGAGCGCGCTTCGCCCGTGCAGTGGGCCGGCCCGAAACGCTTTCACCAGCCGCCGATCAGTATCGACCAATTGCCGCCGATCGAAGCGGTGATCCTCTCGCACAACCACTACGACCACCTCGATTACCAGGCAGTGCTGAAACTGGCGGCCAAGACCAACTACTTCCTGACCCCGCTGGGCGTCGGCGATACCTTGGTCAAATGGGGCATTGAGGCCAGCAAAGTCCGCCAGTACGACTGGTGGCAGGGCACCGAAATCGCCGGCATCCGCTTCGTCGCCACGCCCTCGCAGCACTTCTCCGGCCGCGGCCTGTTCGACAGCAACAGCACGCTGTGGGCCTCGTGGGTGATGATCAATGGCGACACCCGCATCTTCTTCAGCGGAGACAGCGGCTATTTCGACGGCTTCAAACGCATCGGCGAACAGTACGGCCCGTTCGACCTGACCCTGATGGAAACCGGCGCCTACAACGTCGAATGGCCGCACGTGCACATGCAACCCGAAGAAACCCTGCAAGCGCACATCGACCTCAAGGGCCGATGGCTGTTTCCGATCCACAACGGCACCTTCGACCTGGCCATGCACGCCTGGCACGAACCGTTTGATCGCATCCTGTCACTGGCCTGGGAGCGCAGTGTGGCGATTACCACGCCGCAAATGGGCGAGGCGTTCAACCTGATGCAGCCGCAGCGCGGGAGTGCGTGGTGGTTGGCGGTTGAAGGGGAGAGTGAAGGGGTGGTGCAGAACGCCTGATGAGTTAAAACCGGTTCGCCTCTATAGAGGCGAACCTTATTTTTCGAGATTGTTTTCCGACATCAAGTCACCATAGCCCACCAACGTGGAAACGTTTATGTCGCGGAATTTCCCCCCGGAGAATCTCTTCCAGATTTTCCGGATTCAAACCAAGTCTTTGAGCTACGTCGGCTTTGCTCATGGGAGCTGTTTCGATGAGTGCAGCTAATCGTGTGACATGCCGGGCTTTATTTTGCATGTCACTCGCATCTACGCCTTCCAGATCCTTATAAACGCAACCTTTGCTTTCTTCGATTTCACTCAATTTTCACGTCCTTATTCAGCCATCGCATAATCCCCACGCCCCACTGCTTCCGATGGCGCGCCCATACTCGCACTGCGACCCGGCGCAAACCCGGGAAAAAACACCAACCCCTGTGCCTCAAACCGGTAAGCCAGCGCCAGCCGCGCTGCGTCCGCCACGTCCTGCTGCGCTTCAAACCGCTGAATGTCGTCCACCGCAACCTCCGCCTCGCGCGACAGTTGTTCCACGCTCCAGCCCAGCATCGCTCGGGCCTGGACGCAGTGCGTCGGGGTGAACTGGAAAAGGGCAATGCGTTCGAGGATGTGGTTCATCGCAAGAGAGGCCATGGTGTGCTCCGGGCTCAAGAGTGCTGATTAAAAATGTACTGGGTTTTTGTACAGTTGTTTTCGGCCGGGATCAAACGCATTTTTTGATTTGCCCTAGTTCGCCGCCTCCAACCAGACGGACGGTGCCTGGCCGAGGATGCGCCGGAACATCGTCGAGAACGCCGCCGGGCTTTCATAACCGAAGTCCAGAGCGATCCGCGTCACCGCATCACCGGCCGCCAGCCGCGCCAGTGCCAGCACTACGCAGGCCTGTTGCCGCCATTGGCTGAAGCTCAACCCGGTCTGCTGCCGAAACAGTCTGTTGAAGGTGCGCAAGCTTATGTGCAACTGCTCTGCCCAGTGTTGCGGTGACTGATGGGCGTTCGGCTGATGCAGAAAGTTCTGACATAAAGCCAGGAGCTTTCCGTCAGTCGGCAGCGGAATGTGCAAGGGCAGGGGCGCACTGCGCGCCAGTTCATGCAGCAGCAAGTCGATTAGTACGCCATCGCGTCCTTCGAGGTCATAGGCCAGCGGCACTTCCACCGCCTCCATCAACAAGTGCCGCATCAACGGTGAAACGCTGATCACCTGGCAGTGCTGCCCCAAATCCACCGCCCCCGGCTCGATGTACAGGCTGCGCGTGCTCACGCCCAGCATCAGCACCTCATGTGCCACTCCCGGCGGAATCCACACTGCCCGTTGCGGCGGCACCACCCAGTTGCCGTCATGGGTACGAACCTGCATTACCCCGGTTGCGCCGTACAACAGTTGCGCCCGCCGATGCGTATGAAATGGCAACAGATGGCCGTGGGAATAATCCGTACCGATCGCCACCACCGGGCGCGGTGTGTCATCCAGCAGATTGATCGAAACATTGCGCATCGAGCGTTTCCCGGTCGTTGGCGTAAACGCAAACATTGTTGGCTGAGTTGCTGAAGCAGGCCAAGCCACGTCGCTCTATCGTCGACCGCTCCCCATCACCGGAAGACGCGCCATGTTCTACCTCCTGCTAACCCTGTTCGGCTGTATGACCGGCATCACCGCCGTGCTCTTTGGCTTCGGCGGCGGCTTCGTCGTCGTGCCGCTGCTCTATCGCATGCTCAGCGCCAGTCACGGCGCCGACGACGCCATCGGCCAATCGGCCATGCACATCGCCGTCGCCACCTCGACCTGCGTGATGATCGTCAACGCCCTGATCGCCACCGACAAACACCGCCGCGCCGGCAACCTGATCCGCCATTACCTGTGGCCCCTCGGCGGCTTCATCGCCCAGGGCGCGATCATCGGCGCGATCGCCGCGGTGTGGGTCAGCGGCGAGGTCATCCGCTACGCGTTCATCGCCTACCTCGGCGTGACCATCATCGACTGCCTGCTCAGACGCGGCTTCCTCATCCATGACGAAGGCGTCATCCCACGTCGATTGAATCGCAAGGAAATATCCGCCGGTGGTGTAGGCATCGGCGCCGTCGCCACGTTCCTCGGCGTAGGAGGAAGCGTCATGACCGTGCCGCTGTTGCGTCGCTGCGGGTTGAGCATGTCCCAGGCCACGTCCATGGCCAATCCGCTGAGCGTGCCGGTGGCAGTGGCCGGGACGCTGACGTACATGGCGCTGGCCGGTTTCAGCGAAACAGATCTGGGCGTGTGGTTTGTCGGGTATGTGGATTTGCTGGCGTTTGCGGTGCTGACCCTGGGGTCGTTGGTCGGGATTCGGTTGGCTACGCCGTGGATTGGGCGGATTCCGGATCGGGTGCATGCTTGGGTGTACATCGGTTTGCTCATGATGGTGATGATCAGCATGTGTGTGAGTTGATCCATCACACCAACCCCGGCGCCTCCCGCACAATAAAGTGATCCAGGTTCTCGATGTTGGCACTGAACACCCCGAACGTCTGTTCGGGGTTCTTCTTGCTCGGCACCTGCTTCAACTCTGGCGTCACGCCATAGAAGAAACAGAACAACTCCTTGTCGCTGTCGATCGCGTGCTTGATCTCTTCCAGAAACGCCTTGCGCTTGCGGTAGTTGTCGATCAACTTCTTGCTCAAGTAAACGTTCACCGAATACGGCTTCTTCTTCGCCTCATCCGCCTGCTTGAACCAGACCTTCTGCTCGAAATCGATGCGAAAACTCTGGGTGTAATCCTTGATCTCCTTGATCTTGCCCCAGTAAATCAGCCCCTTGTTGTCCGTCAGATACTCGATCTTCTTGAAGAACGAGCCATAAGGCGCGGTGTGCTCGCCGATCTTCAACGGCATGCGCTTGAGCAACTCCTTGTCGGCGAAGTTCGACACAAAACACTCCACCGGATGCGCAAACACACTGGTCTTGTCCGGCGCCGTCTCACGCCCCAGCGACTCTTTGGAACTCACCTGCGCCACCCGCACCGGATCATCCCGCAACACATCCGCCGCCCCCGCAGGCGCAGCTGGCTTGCGCACATACTCACGCCGCGTCAGCAACAACTCCGACGGAAAATGCTCCTCCCGCCCGTCATCCGTTTCGCCATCCGCCGTCTCAACTCCCGACGCCGACGCCTTCAAACTCACATATGGACAACCCGGCACATGCTGCGTCGTGGGTAGATTCTTGAAGTGCGGCGTGCGCACGTAATTCACATTCTTGGCGTTGAACGTGCCCAACTCGTTCGACGCATCAAACGCCGAACGACAGGCATCGTTGGGGCACTGGAAGTGTTCCTTCGCAGAATCGAACGTCACCGTCTCATCGAAATTGAGATCGCGAACGTCATAGATCGACAACTTGTCGTCGAGGCTGAGGCAGTAGGCGAGATCGAATTTCATGGCAGGGCTCGGATCCTTGAGTGGGGGAGGGGTATTAATAGCGGGAGGCGCGGCGGGTTGCACTGATTGTTTTCAGGATGATGCGGAATCTGTGGGGGCAGCCTGCTGGCGATTCCAGGCATCAACCAGATTTCAATCCTCACCCCGCCACTGCAGGCAGCACATCACCCCTGTGGCGAGGGAGCTTGCTCCCGCTGGGCTGCGAAGCAGCCCCAAGCATTTTGAGCCAAAAAAAATCCGCTGCTTGAACCTCAAACAGCGGATCTTGAAACCCTCAGCAACCCCGCAACAATCGCGAGGCCCTGCGCCACCAGGATTCATGTCGATCGAACGGATCCTCCGCCAACAAACAAGGCATGTCCCGCAACCGAATCCACGGCTCATCCTGCCAGTGCAGAGTGCTAAGCGACATGTGCGGCCAACTCAAGACACTCAATATCGGACGCTCAACCGAGCGCGCCGGACGAGCATCACGAAGCGCAGGCACGACCTGATGCGTCAGCCACTCACGAAGCTGCCGGTACTCAGGACAGTAGTGATAGATCAACAACGCATACACGCCGGACTCACTCACCATCATGTGGTCCTCAGCTTCACCGTAGGTCTCCACGCACATCATCTGACGCTGATCAGCGTCGAGTTTGCGCAACTGGCGCTCATCAAGATGTTTGCCCATCAACCGGCCCAGCTCATGGACGCAGAACCACGCCTGGTTCTCAACCAGCAGAGCGTGCAGATGGGTTTTGTTACGAGTGAAACGAGTTGGGAGAAATGGTTCAGACATGGCACGCCTCCTGACCTGGAAGCACGGGATTTGAACGGTGGGTACAGCGAATCACCTTCATCATGAAGGTTGGATAGTCAGGCATTTCCATTTACCTCTGGCTGCTTTCTTAGGGCATTCGTTAGGGTGTCGGGAGCTAAGAAACCCACCAGAGACGGGCCGGACATATTCCCCTTTCGGGTCTTGTATTCGCCCACTCCCGACATAACGGGGTTTTTCGCAGGCGTAGAGAAACCGCAGACGAAAAAAAAGCCGCATGACTGTCGGGTGCGGAGGACCGCTCTGGTTGAGGCGTTTCTTAGGCGCCGGGTTGAGATCCTAGGGTGTCAATGCTTTGCGGTCAATACTCCAAAATCGTTCAGCGTTTTCCGGCCAAAAATACGTAGGCCGTATACATCTAAGCCAAACGCATTTTTGATTTCAGTAGATAGGAGTTCTCTGTTTTTGTGCCGCATTCCTGAATGACCGGCACTCGCCTTTCCTGCAAGAGGGGTTTGTTGAATATTCAGATCTCGCTCAAATGACTGTGCAAGAAACCGCCCAGAACGAATACGGACAATCGATATCCTGGAAACACTAGGTCAGGTTTTCGGGGCGGCCGTTCCTATGTAGACGGCAGTGAAATCCAATTTTCATGACACACCGATCGTACGGTTATTATTTTGGAGTGGTGAGCGGGGGAACACGATATCTGCGGACATATAAACCTACCTTCCAACCGGATCCGAACCCGCTCACGCCTGGACTTGCCGACTCACTTGCCGGCGGGAAGGGCACTCTGTCTGGGCCGGAAGCTGACGCCACATGCAGATTGAGAATTTTTCTTGCAAAAAATGGGACGTAATTAAGAGCTGTCTACCCATCTCCATTTGGCTCGTGTCTACGACGCTGCACAAGCGTCACTGGTGTCATCGTGTTGCCTTTTCATCTGCGCTGAAAGCAGTCCTGGAGTTTTCCTCCCATTCGGGAGCTTCGTTCGGGTCGACTCATCGATGGCTGAAAAACGCAAAAAACGCCCTAAGGGCTTGTTTAGCCTGTGCTTCCGGCAACGGCATGGGAGCGCATGCGTATTTGCCATCATCATGCCTGCCCCAATTGTAGTGGTAGAGGTGCTGGACAGTGATCGTTTCGATATACTCGCTCGTTTTGATCCAGGCCGTTTACGATCCGTATGAGAGATATCCATAAAGAAAAAATTGCGCGAGTACACAGTGGTGAGGCCCCCAGGGTCCTCGATTTATTCGCTGGTTGTGGAGGTATATCTCTAGGTTTTGACCGAGCTGGATTTAAGAATGTTGCTGCGATAGAGTTCGACGCGCATGCAGCTCGCTCTCACGCTATGAATTTCCACAAAGATCTATCGCCGAAAGAGTTCGAAAAACACGCTCAGGCGCATGATATAACTAAAATAGAACCAAACACATTTATTCGTGAAATGGGCTTCTCAGGGCCTGCCGATAGAGCAATAGATGTGATTGTTGGTGGTCCACCATGTCAAGCGTTTGCACGTGTAGGGCGAGCAAAGTTAAGAGAGGTTGCAGAACATCCTCAAGCATTTAAGCAGGATCCTAGAGGGAATCTCTATCTACGTTATCTTCATTTTGTCCGCGAATTAAAGCCTATAGCTATTTTGATGGAAAATGTCCCAGATGTATTWAAATT
>NZ_JABULD010000063.1:0-4095 GCF_014060985.1 Pseudomonas sp. MD195_PC81_125 | reverse complement strand
TCCCACATGGAAATGCGTTCCAAAAGTGGGGAGCGAGCCTGCTCGCGAAGAGGCCGTAACAGCCAGCCTAAATCCCACAGAGCTGCCGCAACAAATCGATATCCAGATGCTGCTCCACCAGATCCGCCAACCGCTCGATATCGCGCTCGCGCAAGCCGTGGTAATCCACCGTCTGCACATCACTCAACCCGGCCCAGCGCAGTAACGCGACACTGGCTTGCGGTGATTCGAACAAGCCATGCAGATAAGTGCCAAAAACCTGCCCGTCCAGACTCTGCGCGCCATCGCAACGACCATCATCCAGATGCACCGCCGCATTCTCCAGCGCCGGCCCCACCGTCACGCCCGCATGGATTTCATAGCCACTGACCTCGGCGTTTTCCAGCGCCAGATGCCCGCGCACATTGCGCAATTGCTTCTCGGCTTCCAGCGTGGTTTCGAACGCCAGCAAACCCAGGCCGGCACTGGAGCCCGGCGCGCCTTCCAGGCCCAGCGGATCGTGCACCTGCTCGCCGAGCATTTGCAGACCGCCGCAGATCCCCAGCAACTTGCCGCCATAGCGCAAGTGCCGATTGATCGCCGCGTCCCAGCCATTGGCACGTAAATAGGCAAGATCGCTGCGCACGCTTTTCGAGCCGGGCAGGATGATCAGGTCGGCGGCAGGGATCGCCTGCCCCGGGCCGATGAATTGCAGATCGACCTGCGGATGCAAACGCAGCGGATCGAAGTCGGTATGATTGCTGATACGCGGCAGCACCGGCACCACCACTTTCAGCACTTGCTCGGCCTTGTCGGTCTGACGCTGGTCGATACCATCCTCAGCCTCCAGATGCAGATCCATCACGTACGGCAGCACGCCGACCACCGGTTTGCCAGTGCGTTGTTCCAGCCAGTCGAGGCCCGGTTGCAGCAAGGCGATGTCACCGCGAAAACGATTGATGATGAAACCTTTGACCCGTGCCTGCTCGCTCGGCGACAGCAACTCCAGCGTGCCGACCAGATGCGCAAACACCCCGCCGCGATTGATGTCGGCGATCAGCAGCACCGGGCAATCCACCGCTTCGGCGAAGCCCATGTTGGCGATGTCACCGGCACGCAGATTGATTTCGGCCGGCGAGCCAGCGCCTTCAACCATCACCAGCGGATAGGCCGTGCTCAGCCGCTCGTGCGACGCGAGCACCGCTTGCATGGCGATGGCTTTGTAGTCGTGATAGGCCACTGCGTTCATGCTGGTGACCGCGCGGCCATGGATGATTACCTGCGCGCCGGTGTCGCTGTTGGGCTTGAGCAACACCGGGTTCATGTCGGTGTGCGGTTCGAGATGCGCGGCTTGCGCCTGCACCGCTTGCGCCCGGCCGATCTCGCCGCCGTCGGCGGTCACCGCACTGTTGAGCGCCATGTTCTGCGGTTTGAACGGCACCACCGCCACGCCCTGACGGGTGGCCCAGCGGCACAGCGCCGTCACCAGCGTGCTTTTACCGGCGTCGGAGGTGGTGCCTTGCACCATCAGGGTGGTCATTTCGATTCCTTGGCAAAGGCTTGCAGCGCCTGTTCGAGGCGCGCTTCTTCAGCGGCGTTGGCGGGCAGGCCAAAACGCAAACTGCTGTTGTGGGTGAAGATGCGCAGAAGGATCCCGCGTCGGGCCATGAATTCGTGCAACGCAGGCGCGTGCTCGGTGATCAGCCACTGAAACAACGCACAACCCCCATGGGGTTTGAAGCCATAACGCTCCAGCAGCAGCGCCAGACGTTCACTGGCCTCATCGCTGCGAATACGTTGCCGAGTGTGCGCTTCGGTGTCCTGCAAACAGGCCTGACCGAGCACCCGCGTCGGCCCGCTCACCGCCCACGGCCCGACCTGTTCCGCGAGCAACCTGAGCAACTTGCGCTCGGCCAGCACAAACCCCAGACGCACCCCCGCCAGACCGAAAAAACTTGCCGAAGGAGCGCAACACGATCAGGCCAACTTGATGGGTGTGCGAGGCCAGGCTCAGCTGCGGCGTGTTATCCATGAACGCTTCATCGACCACCAGCCAGCCGCCGCGCTGGGCCAGCCGCGCATGCCAGTCGAGCAGCCGCGCCGGGTTCAGGCTCAGGCCGGTGGGATTGTTCGGATTGACCACCACCAGCACGTCGAGGCTATCGAGAAAGAATTCCACTTCCTGCTCCAGCACTTCGCGCACGATGTAACCACTGCGACGCCAGGCTTCGGCGTGCTCGGCATAACACGGCGACAACACACCGACCTTGCCGGCACGGCGCAAACGCGGCAGCAGCTGAATCGCCATTTGCGAACCGGCCACCGGCAGCACCTGCGAAGCACCGTAGTAATCACACGCGGCCTGCTCCAGCCCGTCGTCGGCTTCCGGCAAGCGTGCCCAGGCGCGCAACGGAATCTGCGGCACCGCAAACGGCCACGGCGCAAGCCCGCTGGACAGGTCGAGCCAGTCGGCCTCGGCAATCCCGTAATCGAGTGCAGCCTTGCGCAGCCGGCCACCGTGCTCAAGCATAGAATTCAGCCCCCACGCAGAGAATCAGCAGCCATAACCATACCCCGCGCTGGACCAATTGCCAGCCGCGATCAATCGAATCGGCATCCGCCGGCGCACCTTCGCCCAGTTGCGGACGCTCATGCAGCTCACCGTGATAAATCGCCGGTCCGCCCAGTTCGACGCCTAACGCACCGGCGCCAGCCGCCATTACCGGACCGGCGTTGGGGCTGTCCCATTGCGGGCCCTGGCTGCGCCAGCATTTCCAGGCGAGCCGGGTGTTGCCCAGCAGCGCGTAGGTCAGCGCCACCAGTCGGGCCGGAATGTAGTTGAGCACGTCGTCGATTTTTGCCGCGCACCAGCCGAAGCGCTCGAAGCGTTCGTTGCGATAGCCCCACATTGCGTCGAGCGTATTGCTCAGGCGATAGAGCACCACGCCCGGCGCACCGGCCACGACAAACCAGAACAGCGCGGCGAACACCGCGTCACTGCCGTTTTCCAGCACCGATTCGGTGGCGGCGCGGGCGACGGCGGTGCTGTCCAGTTCGCTGGTCTGACGGCTGACCAGATAACCCACGCGTTTGCGTGCTTCTTCCAGATCATCGCTGCGCAGGGCTTTGGCCACGGGCTCGACGTGTTCGCCAAGACTGCGCATGCCGAGGGCACAATACAGCGCCAGAATCTCGACGATCCAGCCCACGTACGGTGCCCAGGAAAACGCGGTGGCGAGCAAGGTCAGCGGCAGCACCGCGATCACCCACGCGGTGACCCCGTGACTGCGCCAGCCACGTCCGCCCGCATTGAAACGGCGCTCGATGCGCCCGGCAAAATTGCCGAACGCCACCAGCGGATGCCAGCGTTTCGGTTCACCCAGCAGCGCATCCAGCGCGACCGCGGCGACACTCAACAACGCCACACTCATTGACTCACTCCCCAATAATTTTCGTACAGCAACTCATTGAGCGGCCGCGCCTGCGCCCACCCTTCGAGTACCAGCATCGGCGCCGGATAGAATGCCTTGACCGGCCCCAGGCACAACACCGCCAATGGCTTGGCTCCGGCCGGCAGCTGCAGCAGATCGGCCAGCGCCTGCGGTTCGAACAGCGACACCCAGCCCATGCCCAGCCCCTCGGCACGGGACGCCAGCCACAGATTCTGAATCGCGCAGGACAGCGAGGCCATGTCCATTTCCGGCAGCGTACGACGGCCGAAAATATGTTTTTCGCGATCGTCCATCAGCGCCGCGACCAGGACTTCGGCGCAGTCGTTGATGCCTTCGACCTTGAGCTTCATGAACTCGTCACTGCGCTCGCCGAGGGCTTCGGCGGTACGCACGCGTTCGTCTTCGACGAGGTTCTGGATCTGCCCGCGCAAGGCGCGATCGCTGATGCGGATGAAACGCCATGGCTGCATCAGACCGACGCTGGGCGCCTGATGCGCGGCTTCGAGCAGACGGCGCAGCAGCTCCGGTTCGACCGTGCCACCGGTGAAGTGGCGCATGTCGCGGCGCTCGGCGATGGCTCGGTAGACGGCTGCGCGTTCGGCCTCGGAATAGGCGTTGTCGGTCATGGCCCCATCGCTGGCAAGCCAGCTCCCACAGGGGATCG
>NZ_JABULD010000116.1:0-6291 GCF_014060985.1 Pseudomonas sp. MD195_PC81_125 | reverse complement strand
GTAAGCGGGTCGTATTCGAGATCAGCATTATTGATAGGGAGTGCAAGAGATCCCTTCATGTTTTCTTTGGCGTAGTTGAATTCGGTAAGAAACTCTTTGAGCGACTCAGAAGAAAGTCGCAGTTCCTCCGTATGCCTGACGTAGGAAATGAAATTACGCTCGGCAGGCACGTACATGATCTGAGGCAGGTGATATTCCTCTGCCTTGGATGGACTGATATGCATACGGCCATGAACATATTTGATCGTGAAGGCATCGCCTTCATAGTCGATTTCTGTTTCGTTTTTCTGACCAGACGAAACGTAGTTTTCGAGCCGATGATAGGTTAGAAACGGTTTGGTGAGTCGATCCTTTTCCTCAAACCATTTTTTATCGTAATCCCCTCGAACCAGCGCTTTTTCAATCCACGAGAAAGTCGAAAAGAGCTTGGCTAACGTGCTTTTCCCTGAGCCCTGATTACCCACGAACACGGTCACGCGCTTGAACTCTATCCAACCATCGTTTTTTACACCATCACGGATAGGGCCAAAGTGCTTGACGCGTAAGCGAGGCATTGATTACTCCAAGAAGATTGAGCTCATACGGTAATGCGGTGAAGCATATCAGGGAGAGGGGGAAAGGGGAGACGCAAATGAAACTGGATGTGGAGCAAATGACGTCTGATTCATGGCCAGTGAATAGCTCTGCCTTCTTCTAATGGCAGAGCTGTTCGAATCAATCAGAACTTGTACGCCTGACGCCCCACCAGCAACCACCTCCCAGCCTGCTTCTGCCAGATCTGGAAGTTCTCGATTTCGGTCGGCACGATCTCGGTGCCTTTGATGGCCAGCGCCGAAAAGTGATGACGCACCAGTGCCGTGTCACCGGAAAGGGTGATGGTCTGGTTCTGCATTTCGAGTGTCTTGAATGCACTTTTGCCGGTTTCGATGTCGGCGATGAACGCTTTCTTGTCCTGGATCTTGCCGCTGGAGTGGCCGTAGGTCAGGTTGTCTGCCGTCAGGGCGGTCAACTCAGGGATATTTTTGTGCAGCATCGCCTGGGTAAGATGATCGACTGCCTGGGCTACGTCTTGTTCTGCCGGAGCAGGGGCAGCCATGGCATAACTGTTGAGTGCACAGAGAAATCCGATCAGGAGTCGGGTTTTGGTCATGGGACTGTTTCCTTGTTGTTATGGGTTTAACTGATCGCGTTAATAACGTTCGTCAGTCATCGTACAACTTAGCAGGTTTCAGATTGACCGAACAATGGTCATAGACGGTCAGCCGCTGGTTGCGCGGTCATGGAAAGGATTGCAGGCCTCAGTCACAGCTCCATGGGATCATGTTCAGCCCAAACCGGCCGATAACGCCCAGAGCGGAAAAAGACTCTCAAGTCGGGAACAGACGCGCGGGTTTGCCCTGACGTGATATTCTTCGCGCCAACTTGGTTTGACCTAATTCGGTTGGCCTGCCTTTTTGGCAGGCTGACGGACTCCCTGTCGCTCAAGTAGCTGAAGCCAATAATGATAAAAAGTCAGTTCAGAAGGGACATTAACTGAGGTCGATGCGGTACGTCGGCCTTGTGTGCCCACCCGTCAACATTGCAGTGTGAAGGTGCCCGCGACCCTGGCCTGAGTGTCGCGACAAAAGGCCCTCATACCCACAACAGCGGCGGGCGGAAGGCGTTTTATCATAGGTGCAACAGATGTTTAAGAAAGTGAACACAGCCTTGCTCGGGCTGGCTTTGGCGATGGGGATGTCGTCCGCCAATGCTGCAGAAGCAAAGAAAGTCGACGTTCTGTTGATCGGCGGCGGCATCATGAGCACCACCCTGGGTGTGTGGATCAATGAGCTGGAGCCAAGCTGGTCGATGGAAATGGTCGAGCGCCTCGATGGCGTCGCCCTGGAAAGCTCCAACGGCTGGAACAACGCCGGTACTGGTCATTCGGCGCTCGCCGAGCTGAACTACACCCCGGAAGACGACAAAGGCAACGTGACGATCCCGAAAGCCGTCGAGATCAACGAAGCGTTCCAGGTCTCCCGTCAGTTCTGGGCCTGGCAGGTTCAGCAAGGCGTTCTGAAGAACCCTCGCTCGTTCATCAACACCACGCCGCACATGAGCTTCGTGTGGGGTGACGACAACATCAAGTTCCTGAAAAAGCGCTACGAAGCCCTGCAGGCGAGCCCGCTGTTCGCCGGCATGCAGTACTCCGAAGACCCGGCTGTGATCAAGAAGTGGGTCCCGCTGATGATGGAAGGGCGTGACCCGAACCAGAAAATCGCGGCCACCTGGAGCCCGCTGGGTACCGACATGAACTTCGGCGAAATCACCCGCCAGTTCGCCGGTTACCTGCAGACCAAGCCTAACTTCGACCTGAAGCTGTCCAGTGAAGTCGAAGACATCACCAAGAACGCCGATGGCACCTGGCGCGTCAGCTACAAAAACCTGAAAGACGGCACCAAAACCGAAACCGATGCCAAGTTCGTGTTCATCGGCGCTGGTGGCGGCGCTCTGCACCTGCTGCAGAAGTCGGGCATTCCTGAAGCCAAGGAATATGCTGGCTTCCCGGTAGGCGGCTCGTTCCTGGTGACCGATAACCCGGCCATCGCCGAGCAGCACCTGGCCAAGGCCTACGGTAAAGCTTCGGTTGGCGCACCGCCGATGTCGGTTCCGCACCTGGACACCCGTGTTCTGGACGGCAAGCGCGTCATCCTGTTTGGCCCATTCGCGACCTTCAGCACCAAGTTCCTCAAAGAAGGCTCGTACCTGGACCTGCTGACCAGCACCACCACCCACAACATCTGGCCAATGACCAAGGTCGGCATCAAGGAATACCCGCTGGTCGAGTACCTGGCCGGGCAACTGATGCTGTCGGATGAAGACCGTCTGAACGCGCTGAAGGAATACTTCCCGAACGCTAAAGCCGAAGACTGGCGCCTGTGGCAAGCCGGCCAACGCGTGCAGATCATCAAGCGTGATGAAGCCGCTGGCGGCGTGCTGAAACTGGGCACCGAAATCGTTGCTGCACAAGACGGCTCCATCGCCGGTCTGCTGGGCGCATCGCCAGGCGCGTCGACTGCTGCACCGATCATGCTGAGCGTGCTGCAGAAAGTCTTCAAAGACAAAGTCGCTACCCCTGAGTGGCAAGCCAAGCTGCACCAGATCGTTCCAAGCTACGGCACCCAGCTGAACAACGATCCGGCCAAAGTGGCACAAGAGTGGGCGTACACCGCCAAGATCCTCGAACTGCCAACGCCTCCGGTGATCGGTCAGGCTGCTCCGGCTGCACCAGCAGCTGAGAAAGCTGAAGCACCGAAGGAAAATGCTGCACGTGACATGGCGCTGTAACCACACGCCAGATGCACAAAAGCCCACTGCACCGGTAACGGTCAGTGGGCTTTTTTTTGTGCCAAAAAACCCGCTGTAGGAGTTGCCGCAGGCTGCGGCAGCGCCTACACAGGTTTTACGTTTGCCAGGTAGGCGCCCAACCGCCGTCCCATTTCCTCGCCGAGGGCCTGCAACCCACTCAACGGCCGCACCATCACCTCGAACTCGATAATTTTCCCGCGCTCATCGAAGCGAATCATGTCGATCCCCTTCAACTCTTTCGTCCCCACCTTGGCACTGAACTCCAGCACCACATTCAAACCATCGGCAGTCGCCAGTTCACGGTGGTATTTGAAATCTTCAAACACGTTGAACACGGTGTTGAGGATCATCGTCACCACAGGTGCGCCGGGGTAGGGCGAGTGGGCCATGGGCGAGCGGAACAGCGCATTCGGATCAAGCAGCTCGGGCAAGGCCGTGAGGTTGCCGGTGCGGATCATCTCGTGCCAGCGCTTCAAGGATTCGGCGGCGTTGGGGTGCAGGTTCAGTTCGGACATTGACCACTCCTGGAATTGTTGTTGTTTTTCGCTCGACGGCAATCACTCTAGTTCAAAGCGGCGTGCCCTCGAATCTTTGTGTGCCGGTCTGAATATCACGCCATGTCCGGAACAGATCAGTTTGGTATCTGATCCGTATTTTTCTGTTGGATCTGCCTCTGTAACCGGCTCAGTCAGGCGCTCAGAATAGCCCGGCAATCCGGTCACCCGCGGCTGCCCTTCATCCCGAAGCGCCCGGTGCACCGCAAGCTCAACATTAAGGAGAGCAGCATGAACAAGATGGCGATTTTCCTCGGTGGGTTTCTGACCTTGACCATTCTGATCGGAATGCTTGCGACAATTTCTCCGGTCTGACCCCGGCAGCACTCCACCAGACTCCAGCGCCCTTTCTTTTCGAAGGGCGCGACTGTTTCTACTGCGTTGTCATTTTTTCGCATCACACTGTACTGGTGTCCGTCCGCTAACTGGACTAAACCGGGATATCCAGTCCCGGAAATGTTTACTGTGCCTGATCTGTCATGGACTCGTTGATCAACGCTGCCGGTCGTGCGCTCGCGGTGGGTGATCCGCTGGCCGCGTTGAAGCTCGTCGCCTTGCGTGAAGACCCGCCTGCGTTGGCGCTACGGGGCATCGCCATGGCTCAGCTCGGTGATGTGTCCCGAGCCAAGGCGCTGCTGCAGCGGGCGGTCAAGGCGTTCGGCGCCAACGAGCCGTTGTCCCGAGCGCGCTGCGTCGTGGCCGAGGCCGAAGTGGCGCTGGCGACGCGGGATCTGGGCTGGCCGGTGAAAGCGCTGGAGGCGGCGCGGCAGCTCTTGCTCGATCACGGCGATCAACTGAACGCTGCGCATGCCCGCTATTTGCAAATCCGCCGGCTGTTGCTGATCGGCCAGCTCGATGAGGCGCAGGCGTTGCTCGCCGCACTTGATCCCACCGCGTTGCCCCCGCCGTTGCGGGCCGCTCATGGATTGATGACGGCCGGTATTGCGCTGCGTCAAGTGCAGGCGCACAACGCGCGGGCGGCGCTCGAGCTTGCACAACGGGCGGCGCAGCAAGCGGCTATTCCCGCGCTGACCGCAGAGACCGAACAGGCCTTGCACATGCTCGATGCACCTGCGGCGCAACTGATTGTGTCAGGCCGGTCTCAGACCGTGACGCTCGCGCAGGTTGAAGCGTTGTTCGCCTCGCCGGCGCTGGTGGTCGATGCGTGTCGCTACAGCGTGCGCGGCGCGGGGATGACAGTGGCCCTGGCGACGCGGCCGGTGCTGTTCGGTCTGCTGCGGATGCTGGCTCAGGCGTGGCCGGAAGATGTGTCGAGAGAGGCGCTGATCGCTCAGGCGTTTCGCTTGAAACTAAGCGACGAATCCCATCGCGCACGCCTGCGGGTGGAGATCGGCCGTTTGCGTTCGGCGTTGCAGCCCCTGGCGCGGATCATCGCGACGGCGCGCGGTTTTGCCCTGGTCGCCGAGGATGTGGCGTTGCTCACCTTGCCGGTCGAGGATAAATACGCCGCGCTGCTGGCCTTGCTCGCCGATGGCGAAGCCTGGTCGAGTTCGGCGCTGGCGTTGGCGTTGGGCTGCAGTCAACGGCAAGTGCAGCGTTCACTGGAAGCACTGGCGCAGGCGGATAAAGTGCAAGGGTTCGGTGTGGGTCGTGCGCGGCGCTGGACCACGCCGCCGTTGCCGGGTTTCGCGACGATCTTGTTACTCCCGGTGTCGTTGGGCAATGGCTAGGCTGGACACTCCTACCAACGAGGAAGGCAGCATGAAACAGGCAAACGCAGAAATCCTTCGTGAGTACGGCCCGTTCGACGGCGTCGAACGTGTCCACGGTGTGACCTTCGACGGCCAGCACGTGTGGTTCGCCAGTGACGGCCAGCTCAATGCGCTGGACCCGGCCAGCGGCGAAACCGTGCGCACGCTCAAGGTCGGTGCCGACGCTGGCACCGCGTTCGACGGCCAGTACCTGTTCCAGATCGCCGACAGCCGTATCCAGAAAATCGATCCGGCCACCGGCCGTGTGCTGAACACCGTCCCGGCGCCGGGCGGCGGCAACGATTCGGGGATGGCCTGGGCCGAAGGCTCGCTGTGGATCGGCCAGTATCGCGAGCGCAAGATCTATCAGGTCGATCCGGAGACTGGCGCGGTCTTGCGCACGCTGGCGTCAGACCGCTTTGTCACCGGGGGTCACCTGGGTCGACGGCGCGTTATGGCATGGCACCTGGGAGGGCGATGAAAGTGAACTGCGCCGGGTTGATCCGCAAGATGGCGAGGTCCTGGAGCGTTTGAAGATGCCTGCGGGGACAGGCGTTTCCGGGCTGGAAGCGGATGACGGCGAGCGCTTTTACTGCGGTGGCGGGGGGAGTGGGCGGCTGCGGGCGGTGCGGCGGCCCAAGTGATGGAGGGTGCCTGTTCTGGCCCTTCGCGAGCAG
>NZ_JABULD010000729.1:0-1005 GCF_014060985.1 Pseudomonas sp. MD195_PC81_125 | reverse complement strand
GAGCGTGGAAGCGGGGAATTGTTGGTGGAATGTGAAGGCGCGAAACTCGACACCTTGCGATTCCAGGCACTCTCCGAGGATCTCTCCCCAAGACCAATGGCATTGCCGCCGACGTCTGGAATCACATAACCAATAATCGAAAATCGCGCACACCTGTCAGGTTTTACAGGTGCCTTTGCATGCGATTGCAGTTCTCATGAGGCCTTGACTCAATGGCGTACCGCTCCTGAATGAACGGGCAACTGCTCTTGAGCCTATCCAGTAGCGCACGCGCCAAGGAGCCTTGCCATGGAAGAACAGCTTATTCTGGTATCGCCCAAGGATCGCCAGACCGGTGTAGCCTCAAAGATGGAAGTGCATCACCAGGGACTGCGCCATCGCGCATTTTCGATTCTGCTCTTTGACTCACAAGGTCGGATGCTGATGCAGCAACGCGCGTTGGGCAAATATCATTCCGGCGGATTATGGACCAACACGTGCTGCGGGCATCCTCGCCCTGGCGAACGCACGGCCGCCGCAGCCCTGCGTCGACTGCAGGAGGAAATGGGCACGACGTGCAAACTGCAGAAAGTCGCCTCGATGATCTATTACGAGCAAATGTCCAATCAACTGATCGAGCATGAATTTGACCACGTGTTTGCCGGCCTCAGCCAGCTCGATCCGGTAGCCAATCCGGAGGAAGTCGAAAGTTGGGAGTGGCTGTCGCTGGAGGAGATCACCGAACGGATCGAACAGACACCCGAGCAGTTCACGATCTGGTTTCGCCGGATGTTCGAGCAGTTCGGGACAGGGGGTGTAAGGCAATGGTTCGAGGCCGCCCGCGATGCGTCAGCGGCACGATCAATGCCTGATGTTTTTGGGAAAAACGCAAGATCACCCTGGGCCGTCCCGCCGTTGTATTGTCCGGCGCGTTCCGGATTGATACGGCGCTGGCCGAGGCTGTCGAAGATCGGCTTATGCCATGGATCAAGGAGGTCGGCATATTTTGCGGGGACAACTCGAAAA
>NZ_JABULD010000318.1:0-1882 GCF_014060985.1 Pseudomonas sp. MD195_PC81_125 | reverse complement strand
GCTCGCGAAAGCGGTCTGACAGGCACTGCATCAACGACTGCGAGATTGCTTTCGCGAGCAGGCTCGCTCCCACAGGGGATCTGTGCAGTTCTCAGGATTTTGCTTTATCGAATCACCAGACCGGGCCTCAACCCCCGATCTGCAATCACTTGAATAGCCGCCGCCGCTCCGGCAGGCTGGCACGATTAACGACCCTCAACCGGGAGAGACACACACAATGGCACTTATCAGCATGCGCCAGATGCTGGACCACGCAGCCGAGTTCGGCTACGGCGTTCCAGCCTTCAACGTCAACAACCTTGAGCAGATGCGCGCCATCATGGAAGCCGCTGACAAGACTGACTCCCCGGTGATCGTCCAGGCTTCGGCCGGCGCTCGCAAATACGCCGGCGCGCCATTCCTGCGTCACCTGATCCTGGCCGCGATCGAAGAGTTCCCGCACATCCCGGTGTGCATGCACCAGGACCACGGCACCAGCCCTGACGTCTGCCAGCGCTCGATTCAACTGGGCTTCAGCTCGGTGATGATGGACGGCTCCCTCGGCGAAGACGGCAAGACGCCGACCGACTACGAATACAACGTCCGCGTGACCCAACAAACCGTCGCCATGGCTCACGCCTGCGGCGTTTCGGTTGAAGGCGAGCTGGGCTGCCTGGGTTCGCTGGAAACCGGCATGGCCGGTGAAGAAGACGGCATCGGCGCTGAAGGCGTTCTGGATCACAGCCAGATGCTGACCGACCCGGAAGAAGCCGCTGACTTCGTCAAGAAGACTCAGGTCGATGCCCTGGCCATCGCCATCGGCACCAGCCACGGCGCCTACAAGTTCACCAAGCCACCTACCGGTGACGTACTGGCGATCGACCGCATCAAGGAAATCCACAAGCGCATCCCGAACACCCACCTGGTGATGCACGGTTCCTCGTCGGTTCCGCAGGAGTGGCTGGCGATCATCAACCAGTACGGCGGCGACATCAAAGAAACCTACGGCGTACCGGTTGAAGAAATCGTCGAAGGCATCAAGTACGGCGTGCGCAAGGTCAACATCGACACCGACCTGCGTCTGGCGTCCACCGGCGCCATGCGTCGTCTGATGGCCACCAACCCGAGCGAATTCGACCCGCGTAAATTCTTCGGCGCGACCGTGACGGCAATGCGTGATGTGTGCATCGCTCGTTATGAAGCGTTTGGCACTGCCGGTAATGCTTCGAAGATCAAGCCGATCTCGCTGGAAGCGATGTTCCAGCGGTATTTGAAGGGTGAGTTGAACGCGAAGGTTAACTAAGCCTTAGCTTTGAACCGCTGATACAAGAAACCCGCCGTAAGGCGGGTTTTTTGTGGGCTGCAATATCTGCGTGCAGTGTAACTATCCAAAAGTCAGAGCAAATGGCGCTGCTGATTGCTTGATGGCAGTGAACACGTGAGGCGCCTGTTCCCGATACTGAGAATGGCGCTTGAGCACCTTCTCAACAGAGATGAGCAACTTCTGAATGCGCTCGCTGGGCTTCTCGATTTCACAGGTATGAGCAAACTCCAGCAATCCTTGTCGTGAAGCGAACATTGACTTGTTACCCGCCAGATCCAGCGCCAAAACATCTTCCGGGATATAGGCCGTGGTATTGACGATGTCATAAGCCGGAGCCAAGCGTGCATCCCGTTGCGTCGGTTCGGAATAGAGCAAGCCGAAATTCTTCAAATGAGCGTCGCCATTTCCGACGATGCAACTCAGGGCAACGCTATCGAAGAGTTGATCGAGGGACGTGCGCAAATGTATCGCCGGACAAAATACTCGAACTGCCTTCGCGATGGCTGCATAACTTTTGCTGTACTTCTGAGTGGCCGACAGCCCCATCAACACGGCCATGTCTTCAAAACCGAATCGGGG
>NZ_JABULD010000223.1:0-12179 GCF_014060985.1 Pseudomonas sp. MD195_PC81_125 | reverse complement strand
TTTTTTCAATCAGAACTACGAGGAGGGATTGATGTAGGTCTTGGGGGATTTTTTACGCCCATCTAAATTAAGTTTGTCTAAAGCATCTTTCGAACCTCAGCTATTTGGGGTTAAACTGGGTGGAATTACTCTAGAAAGGGCGGATAAAGAAGGTGGGTTGGCGCGTGAATTGAATTTGTTGTCAGACCTTATATTGAAGGCTACGCTCTATCTTTGCGAACGCGAAGGGTTAGAGAAAGTACTGATCCATTTTGATGAGCTTGATCAGGGCATGTCGAGATTTGATTACTCGAGACAGCAGATGATCACTGGCCTGATTTTGGCAACCAGGGCAATTAACCGTGAGGCTGCAAAAAATACTGTTAAATTGAAGTCGGTTGTTTATTTGCGTACTGATCTTTGGGATGAAATAAATTTTTCTGATAAAAACAAGATTACATCTACTTCTGTTTTGGACATATCCTGGGATGAGGAGTCGCTATTGAAAGTAGTGAATTCCCGGGTTAAAAGTATTGTTGGGTCGGAGTGGCAGTATTTGCACGATGGCGTAAAAATGCGTGGGCGTCAGCAGAAGTTTTCTTATATTGTTGCTAGGTCGTTCTTGCGCCCAAGGGATATTATTAGCTTTCTAAATATTCTCCTCGATAAAGCCAAGAAACGCATTGCCTCTAAAGGCGGAGTTACAGTTTTCATAAACAAAGATATAGTTGAGTCCCGCCGAGAGTACTCAACTTATCTGCGGCGTGAGCTGCACGATGAAATTTCTCCGCATTGGGCAGAGTGGGAAGACTCACTCAGGATAATTTCCAAAATTGGGCTACTTTCGTTTGCGAGAGTAACATTTGAGCAAAGATATACACAATCGATATCTCCTCAGAGTGATCGTACATCTGAACAGGCGCTCGAAACTCTTTATGAATACTCCGTGATAGGGGCTTATCGAGCTTCCGGATATGGTGGTAAAAAATGGGTATACAGATACTCTGAGCCTGGGGAGGCGTGGGACAGTTCTGGCTCACTTTTTAAGGTGCATTTAGGTTTGAAGGAGCATCTTGCTCTGAAAGAATAGTTCTCTCGCAAGTACATCTGGCCGGCAGCTACCGCTCATGGATGACAGTTGCCGGCAAGAACTAGACCTTGAAGCACAATTAATAAATAAAATTTCACATCACCTAAGTCGCGCTGTTTACAATGCTCACTGAATTTCGTTTATCGCTTTGTCGCACTCATCAATGACGTATTGCGGTACCATTTGATAGGATCTTGGGTTTAATTGATAGATGTAATCATTCTCTATGTGAAATGATTGATTGATGAATTTTGCAATTACATTTGAAGTAGCTACTGCTTTCTCGTCAAATATCATGCGATATATATGTAATTTTTCATAGTTGCTTGACGTATCTAGGTACAGCTTTTTCATCTCTGCGTTGACGCTGCTAAGTGCGTATAACTTATCATAGTCGAAGTCGTGGATGTGACCGACTATCTCATTCGTTCCTGACGCGAACTCTTCGTCAGTTAGGTCGCGCAGAACAAGCTCGAACACACCGCTCTCTACTTCTCTTTGTTCGTAAATCTGTGGACGCTTCCGTTTGTGAAGGACACTGGATAGTACGTCGAACGCCAAATTCTTTCTATTAATGACTTCGAAATATCTACGCAGATAAATTACTTTATGAAGAGCGTGGATCTTATCCGCAAGATTGGAGGTGTTAATCTCAACAAAAGTCTGTATGTCCTTCCTCTCAATTACTTTCTCGGTCAAGTATCCCTGTTTGTTCTCCAAAAAGCAGGCGCTTAGCGCCTCAAATCTATCCCGGTGATGATGGATAAGGTCAACAACTGGTTCGAAGTCATGACTCAGCATTAGTACAGTTTTACCACTAAGCGATGATTTTCCTTTCGAGAATAGCATGTCCATGATGGCATATTTTTTATTCTTGTCGAATGAGGAGATTGGATCGTCCAAGATGATTAAGTCTGCTTTTTCTTTCAGAGCTTGAAACATGAATAATACTAAAGCAAATGCGTTGCGCTCACCAAAACTCAATCGACTCTTAACTTCGGTAACTTCGCCTATAATGTCGTTCGGCTCAAGTTTTAGGCGGTACTCTCCTCTATCTTCCTCTTTCAAAAACACATGATAATTATATCCGGCATTCCTGAGGAATTGATTTATTTTCTCACCGTGTTCTTCAATCAATTTTTTAATCAATAGCTTTTGCTTGGCAACTTTTCCTTGTAAGTTTCCGGCGATCTCTTGCAGTTTTTCAAGCTCTTTATTGACTATGTTTGCTTTACCTTGAGTCGCCTCTGATTTCAAGTGCGGGAAATTGCTCAGATCAATTACTTGGTTTTTTATAGCGTTGATTACTTTGTCGACGTCTTTCAAGGATGAGAAGCCGAGTGAGCGAGCGGCAATGAAGCGCTCTCTCAGTCGTCCGATTTGTTCTTTTATGTCGAGTAAATAATTAGACTCGTCGTCAGTGTAGCCATCAATTTTTGAGATAAATCCTGTGATTCGATTTCTCGTTTCTTCGGAGAAATATTGTTCGAGATGCTGAAAGGCAATAACAATCTTGTTAAGGTTTTCGATTGCTTTGGGTTTATAAACATCAGATACCTTTTTTATTATTTCTATCTTCTCGGTAGCGTCTGTCGCACAATATGGGCAATCGCTACCCATATCCATGAATGGCGCACCTTGGTGCTGCCAACTCACCCATTTGAAGTTATTGTCGTTCTGGATGAAATTTTTGAAAGGTTCTAAGCCTTCGGGAATATTGGCAACGTTGTTGCCTCCTTTAAAAGCTTGGGACATGGCGCTTGACGCGTGTATACCGTGTTTAACTTCTTTTCCGAAGGCAGTAATTATTGCGTCGAAATCTGCCAGCAGCCCGGAAATTTCCTCATCGCCATTCAAAGTGTTTTTCATTTGCGAGGTCATATCCTCGATTTCAAGTATTCCTCTTTCGTAATCTTCGCCACGGATGAAAATGTCGAAGCTTCCTTTGACCAATTCGTCTGCCTGAAAGGCGACTTCATTGATATATTTTTCATCGAAAATTCAGGAAGTTTTGGACAGTTTCACATCCTTCCACGACTGGTGTCGCTTCCTTGTCCGCTCTCAACTTATAAGGGCGGAGTTGGTCCAATTCTTTGGACTTGTTTTTATAGTCGTTTACGGAAGCTGCGATGGCTTTTGCAATAGTACTCTTCCCTGTGCCGTTGATTGCATGTTTGATGTTAAGTGTGTTTTCTTTTATCTCAATTTCACCGAGATCGATATTGTTGCAATTTTGAATTCTTATCTTCATGCGCCGTCACCTTTGTATTTATTTTTGTACCGCGCAGCTATTTGACTCAGCCTGCTTCGAATCACATGATCTGTCGTAATTGCTACCTAAGAACGATCCTACTTTTTTGTAAAATTAAGGGCAAATAGGCATAGATTTATTAGCATAGTCTAACTGTCAGGTTCTGGCCGTAAGCGGACCTTCACAAGCGCTTGTTTGTAGCCGGAGGCTTACATTTTTGGGCCGAGAAAATCCATCCGGCTGGCTATTGCTGAAACTCAGTCTAAGCGGACCGGGCCTATTGATTTCTGATAAGGTCGGGTTCGTAGACGATAATGACAAGGAGTCAATTGTGGCGAAGCCCGCAGCACGTTTAACCGATCCGACCAGTTGTCCAGTGCCAGGGCATGGCGCCAAAGCCATCGCTTCCGGCTCTTCTGACGTTTTCTTCGATGGACTTGCTGCCGCTCGGAAGGGTGATACCTGCACATGCGGCAGCGCATTGGTTTCAGGTGTATCAGCGACCGTTTTTATCAATGGTAAAAACGCAGCTATGGTTGATTCCGTTGGTACGCACGGTGACGTCGTAGTCGGCGGCTCCGGCACCGTAATCATCGGGGATTCGCATACGCCTGCTCCGTTCGTACCTCCGCTTCCTCTTGCGATCCAGAAGACTTATGGCCAGGCCTTCAGCATCACCGACAGCGAAACGGGCACTCCGTTGGCTTTCCGAGACTTTGTGGCGACAGTCAACGGTGTAGAAACCACGGGCGTAACCGATGCCAATGGAATTGCTCACGTAAAGACACCGACTCCCGATGCGAAGATTTCACTGCACGTCATGTTCAGCGCTCCGGCTCGAACGCTCCATGAGCTGGCGGAGGGGGCTTGATGACCAATCCATTCGCAACTCAAGCGACCGCCCAAGAAATTAAGCCCGGCGAGTTCATGTGTCCGATACCGATTACCGTCAATGATCGAGCGGCAACGCGTGAAGCGATCATCAAGAAGGTCCGTTCACTAAACACCACGTTCGTAGAGCGATCCTCGTGGGGAGCGGTGAAAGGCAAGCCGGATATGGTGATGGATTGGGATTACACCATGATCGCCCTGCATCACGCCGGTCGAAGCCACAGCTGTACACCCGGCGCAGAGCAGATGCAGGAAATCCAGAAGGGGCACCTAAGCCAGAAATACGACGATATCGGCTACCACTTCGGTATTGATTGCACCGGGCAAGTTTATGAGGGGCGCGACATACGCCTTCAAGGTTCGAGTGTCCTGAAATTCAATACAGGCCTGATTGGCATTGTTTTACTGGAAAACCTGACGACACCGGAGGAGGGCGGGGATTGGGTCGCCAAGGGCCGTGTTGCGCTTGATAGCCTCGGATACAGCACGACCAACGTGATACCTGCTGCCCAAATCACTGCGCTGATTCATCTGATCGATGCGCTGAAGAGTGTGTTTGTGATCAAGCATTTTGGCGGGCATCGGGAATACCCAGGCCAAGCATCTGAAGGCAAGATTTGTCCCGGAAATATTGGCATGGAGTTGGTCAGGAATCTCAGAGCAAAAACTCAACTACTCCCACCTCCGGCGCCGCAAGAATGAAGAAACTGATTGCGCTGATGGTTTTGGTTCTGGTGACCGTGCTATACGTTGGATACTACGAGGCGCTGGAGGATGGAGACATCGAAACCATCCTGTTCGTCAAAAAGCATCCGACGTTTCAGATGAAGTTTTACAACATCCACGCTAATGACGGGGAGATCCGTCAAGTCGAACGGCTTACGCAGGAAGAGCGTAACTGGATCATTGATTATTGCAGGTATCGACTTGGCATCGACACCGATTTAAAAACACAAAATGACGTAGAAGTTTGCAGGAAAAAATAACTGATTCGTTTAACGTAAAAGGCCTCGGTAGAGGCCTTTTATCATCGGATGTTATTTGGCTAGCCAGCTTTCAACCTCGTCGGCGCCGTGCTTGGTTTTCCACTCTTTCAGAGTCTTGTGGTTGCCGCCTTTGGTTTCAACCACTTCATTGGTGTGCGGGTTCTTGTAGACCTTCGTTTCACGAGGTTTACGTTTACCTGTTGCCGCCGCTGGAGTTGGACCGCGCTTCGTGCTTTGCGGATCCAGCAGGTTGATGATGTGCTTCAGGCTGAAGCCGTAATGGTCGAGCAACTCGCGCAGCTTGGTTTCGAACTCGATCTCTTTTTTCAGCGCGCCATCGCTCTTCAGTGCTTCCAAAGCCTGAAGCTGTTCGGCGAGGTGTTTTTCAAGCTGGCGGTATTCGGCAAGTTTGGACATGTGCATTCCTCGTCTTGTGTTTTAGTGATATCTATCTGAAGTGTATTACAGCACGGAGTTCAGCTCACTTACGCTCTTTCAACTGGTCTTCGATGTAGCTCATTTCGCTCTTGATCAAGTTGACCGTCATTGTCTGAACATTCGAGGCCTTACCGGTTTTGATGTCCACGATTTTCATCAGGGCGGTCAGGTGGTTTTTTCGCGCCTTCAAGGTGTCTGTCCAGTTGGCGCCGCTTTGTATTGGAGTGATCATGATCTTTGTCCTGATTGAGTTTTTAAACAGCCCACGTAAGTAGGCTGTTTCGGGCAGCTTGGTGGGTTACAGCGAGAGAACGTCTTGCAGTGAGTATTTGGAGGCGCGTTCCCACAAATCTCTGCTGGTCCAGTTGTGGAAGTTTTCCCCTTCTTCAGGAAGTACCAGCTTCCGTAGACTGATTTGGTCGCCACCGACGAGATTGATGGCAGACCAGAGTTTGCCGCCCATCTCCAGCAACTCTTGAGCTTTCTCGTTCCACTGTTCCTCGAGAACAGTCCGCGCCAAGTGCAACGCCTGTCGTTCGATGGCTTTGTGTTCCTTCTGCGCCTCGTCGATATGTTTATCCACGATCACCAGCTCCTGCTCCAGCGCGGCAATGATCAGAAGTTGCCGACGATGGTGCTCGCTTGCAGTCGCTAGATTCTTCGCTGCCTTCTGTGCGTCGGCATTTGCGGTTTTCTCGCCCTGGGTGTCGCCCCAGGCCACGGCTTGTGCATAGGCGGTCGCTGCATCGGTTTCGGCATTCCGGGCCTTGGCCATGTCCTCTTCCGCTTGATGCTGAATCTGTGCCAACCGGGTGCTTAGGCTTTCGCGTTTCTCGTTAAGCTCTAGCTCGTCAGCTTTCCAGTTCTCCATCGACTCGGTGTAACCCGCCATCAAGGTTTCGTGATTCACCAGCTTTTCACGTCGTTGAATTCGAGCCTCCGCGTAGCTAGCGCGTGTCTTGCAGGAGTCGTAAGGAATTTTGAGGGTGTTGTATTGTTTTCGAATTTCATACAACCGATCTGCGTCGAGTTCTTCCTCGTTGACCAAGAGTGCTTCCAAAGGAGCTATTTGCACGTAATGCTCTGCTGCCTCCCTCAGGAGGCTATCGCGGTGGGTCTTCAGCTCTGCGATTTTATCCAGCAAGACGCGCTTCTTTTCACACACGCCGATCACTTCGCTGATGCCCGCTACAGGCACTGAAAGCCCAGTCACATGGCTATCTGGATCGTTGGTCAGCAGTTCGTGTTGTTCGGTGGAGGTTTGGAATTCGTGCATCTGTCTTGTTCCTTCAAAATTGAGTTTGGGTTGAATGAGCGGCTGGCGAGGCCGGGAATCAGCCGGCGTTACCTCGATCAGCAGAGTTGCCCTCAGGCAGCCCGTGCCTCGCCGTCATCCGTTCCCGGAATCACTTTCACGATGTAGCAGCGTTGCTGGCCGAGGCCGGGCAGGCGGACCAAGCTCGACGCCTTACCGTCGCTGCTCGGTTCCAGCACACCGCGCTGCAGTAGCTCCTTGTTCACCGCCGTGAGGTTCATGCCTCGGAAGATCTCCGAGCGCCACGCCTCGGTCAGCACGTAATAGGTGTTGGTGGTGTGCATGCTGTCGCCCATGCCATGCTCCAGCGTCTTGCGAAAGCCGAGACGGTCAATGGTGCGCGGGCCGTGTTCGTCGATCTTCGCTGCCGCCGATTCCCAGCGGGTGAAGCGGCTTTCGCCAAAGCGTTCGATGACCTGGCGTAGGCGGGCGAGAATCGCTTCGCCCTCGAAATTACCTGCACCACCGCGCTCGTTCAGCCATGCGTTCAGGCAAACTCGTGCGGCGGTAGTAGCTGTTCCATCCGGCCAGCCAGTGATACCCATCGCGGTCGCGAGCTCGCCCGCTGCGGCGGCGAGGCCGAAGCGAGCTGCAGCACGGTGAGCCTGTCCGCTGGCAGAGGCGGGGAGCGACGTGGCGATAAATCCTTCCAGCGTGCGGCGCAGGATCGCTGCCCAGCCGTGGCGCTTGCCCGGTTCGCACAGGGCGGTGAGGAACGCGGTGATCGGTGTGCCGTAGTAGTTCGCCACCCGCGCCTTTAGCGCGTCGGACAGAGCCGCGGCGTCCTCAAACCCGTTGAGTGTGTCGAACATGCCGAGGCCTTTACTGGCATCAGCCGGAACGGCGAGCATCCGCACCTCCATACCGGCTTTCAGTTCCTTGTTGGCTTCGGACATGTGCTGGGCCAAGGTCTTCTCGCCGGTAGAGAGAAACAGCAGGCGCCATTCCTGCACCTGCCGGCCTGCTTGGCCTCGATCATTGGCGCGGGCCTTGCCGGTGCCGTTGCCGAGCATGTAGACCGTTTCGCCAATGATGCGTGGATCGCACATGCCGATTTCATCCAGTACCAGGAGTCCATCAGAATGCGCGGCAGCGATGGACTCCAGGGCGTTGTCAGTCGAGCGCCATGAACGCACCAGACGAGGTCCGCCATAGATCGAGGTGGCAACTTGCAGGTGAGTGGTCTTGCCGCCGGAGCTGTCGCCGTACAGGTGGAAGCCGCCCGACTCATGGCCGAGCATGTGTAGCAGCGGACCCGCGAACGCCACCCCGACGACAAACGCTAGGCGATGATTGCCAACGCACAATGCGCCGATCTGCTGTTGCCATTGTTCGAGCGTGCCCGCTTCGCTGATCGGTGGAAGCTGTGCACCGGCATCATAGAAATGCAGATGTTCGCTGTGCGTGCCAACCTGCTGCTCGGGCAACAAAAAGGCGTTGTCGTGCCAACCCAAGCGGGTTACCAGTCGTGCCCGTACCGCGCTGTCAAATCCGCCGAGATAACTCTGCAAGTCATTGCGTGCGTTGCGTCCCGAACGGCTACCGGCGAGGCGCAGGCCCATGTCTACCAGCGGCCCAAGTACGTCCTTGCCGAAGTCGCCAGTCATTGTGCGTGCCGGAATGTTCCAGCGTTTTTTGGTGCCGTCTGGATCGTCGAATTCGACCAGCAGACCCCAGTTCTGGCCCTTGTCATCACGCGTCCGGGCGAGGATCGCCAGTGGCGAACACACTGGGCGTGCTTCACCGTCATCGCCAGCATAAAACACACCTTCGGGCGTCAGGCGAAAGCCACCGGGCATCAGGTCGTTTTTCGATTTTGCCGGACGCTTGGCTGCTGCTTTGGGTTTCGGTTCCGGCTCCGGTTCCGACTCGGCTTTCACCTGGTCAAGTACCGGCGCTTTTTCGATCACACCGAACAGCTCGCCGTTGCTCTCCAGCGCGGTGAAGTGGCCGGCGGTCCAGCCCTTGGCGAGCGCGTCGGCGGCATCGTCGCCGTCATCCCATTGACCACCTTTGGCGAACTCGGCTTGGTCGTTCTTCAATGTAGGCTTGCGTTTAAACACCTCCAGCGCGATGACTCGGACCGAGGCGGCGCCGATTTCACGCAGCTTCTCGGCGACGGTAGCCATGCAGGTTTTACCGCTGTCGTCGTTGTCCGGCCACAGCACAACATCGCGGCCTTTGAGCGGCGTCAGATCGGCTTTGTGCCAGGAGTTGGAACCGTTCGGCCAACAGGTGGCCACGTAGTTCGGCAGTAGTTCGGTGGCAGCGTCGGCGGCTTTCTCGCCTTCGCACAAAACCACCGGCGTGTCAGCGCGCTGGGCCAGTTCATCAAGGCGCAGCAGTGGACGTGGATCCGGCAGACCCTGCCAGCGCCATTGCGTGGTTTGACCATCGGAGCGCTGACACCACGTCAGCGGTGCAAAGACCTTCTTCGGCTTGCCGTCCTCATCCGGGCCGAGGTCAAAGCGATACAGCGCCATGAGTGGCTGACCCAGTGTGTCGCGATAGATCCACACCTTCGACGGTACGCCGTGATCACGGTGCTTGGCCGGGCACTTGTTCATGGCCTCGTTCGGGATCGGCTGGATGGCGTTCCATGTCGGCGCCTTGGCCTTAGTCGGGGCGACCGTAATCTTTGCGGCGCCGGGCGCAACGTTTAGCCAATCAGCCAGCTTGTTGCACGCTTCGACGTCGGTGCCGCCGTCCAGATAGCGCACCAGATCAATCAGGTCGCCGCCTTTGTCGCCGGTGGCGAAGTCGGCCCAGGTGCCCTTGCTCAAGTTGACCTTGAGCGAACCGGCGCGCTTGTCGCTGCGGGTCGGATTCGGAGCGGTGTATTCCTTGCCGCCATCCACGCGCTTGCCGTTAGGCAACCAATGCGACAAGACACGATCAATGTCTCTCAGCGCGGCGGCTTTCACGTCGGCGAAGCTTGGACGTTTTGCGGTGCTGTTCGGGCGCTGGCTCATGCGTCAGCCCTCGGCAAAAACAACGCATCGTTGATGTCGTCGATCAACGCTTTTGCCATTTCATCTAGGTACAGGGCAGGCCAACTGAAGCGCTCGCCGTGGTCGCTCATGGCGGTGGCAAGGGTCCGTTGATTGGCGTGATGCTGCAGCTGGGAAACCATGTCGAGCGCATCCTCAACCGGTACTCCGGCATTCACTCGAAATAGCTTCAGGTCGGTGGCATTAACGCGAGAAAAGGTAGCGTGGCCCGGTGTGGTGGAAATGCTCATAGCGCACCGCCTTTCTGCACCGCAGGGGCCGAAGTGTTGTCACCGTGCATGGCCAGCGTTTTGATCAATCCGAGGGTGCCGCGCACGTCCCAGAGGACGGCGGCAATGACGTGATTGGCAAGGCGTGAGGATTCGTTTTCGAAGTGATCCTCCAGCAGCGTCAGTACCGAGTCAGCACGGTCAATGGCGCAGGTGATGGCGTCGATGGGTACGCCGGCTTCTGCGGTCGGATTCACGCAGAGCAGATCTTCGGGCAGGGCAAAACCCAGGGCGTTGTTCATTGGGCACCGCCTGCGATTTCGAGTGCGCGGGCTTTGGCCATGTGAGCGTTGTAGCGGGAGAGGCGTGTAGCGAGGCTGGAGTTGGCGTGTAAAGCGGCGAGAGCCATTGCACGGTGTGCAGCGGCGCGAATTTTGGACGGATTGAGGGCGTGCATTGGTGAAGCTCCTGTATGTGAGGAGCTGCCACTGATCGTCGCCAAACGATGTAAGGGTGGCAGCTGTGCGCGGGTTGGCGAACCGGGCATACAGGACCCCGGCAGACCCGAAGGTCTCCCACGCACAGCCGCCATAAAGCAGGAATGCGGGCACAAAAAAAAGCGCCTGCAATCGGTATGGGGGCGCCTGTGCGCCTGTATGAGCTCGGGTCGCCAAACCCGGTCGCTGAATTTGCAGCGACGGACAGAGAGTAACGTCCGTTTTTCGAATGTGCAACTGCGCTGATAGCTTGCGGATATGTCACGTGCGGCATAAATTGTTCGTGCATGTAGATTGACCTCAACGCCTCCGGATCGCCCCCGGAGGCGTTTTTCGTTTCAGGCATGGGCTTCCCAGCGCAGGGAGAGAAGGGGCAGGAATCCGCCGTTGAGCATGGAGCGGGCGTCTTCGTAAGCGTCGACCTGCTGGCCTTCGTCGACGACAACGGCCCCAGTCTTTTCGCAATGGAGGGAGAGGGCGCACCAGGTGCCGTCGGCCCAACTGAGTACGCTGACAACGCGACCTTGCCTGTCCTGCTGGCTGCGGTAGTGTTCAAGACGCTGCATGACGCGAGACGAGAAACCGATCCGTCGCAACACGGAAAGGGGTGCATCAAAGCTTTGTTTGCAGTCTTGTGGCTCATGCAGCCACCTGATCACGTGCCTCGATGCGGCTGCGTGCCCACGCTTGAACTTCGGAAAGGACCCAGGCGACAGGTGCGCCGCGTGCGTTGCTGTTGCTCAGTTTGACGGGCTGCGGAAAGCCGCAGTCGGTGCGCTGCATCAGTTTGTAGATGGTCGAACGCTTCATCCCCACGATGCCTTCCACCTCCCGCATGCGGATTAAAGTTGAAGCGGCATCAAAAAGTGAGGCGGCGTTGGCGGGAGTCTTGCGGGGAAAATCGGTGACGGAGGTGTTCATAGCTATTGCTCTCGATTGATTTGGACAACGAGAGCAATGTTCTAGAGATTGGTCGGCGGTGAGCAGTTCACTTCCATTTGAAATGGCATTGAAATATCGGTCACACCACAAAATTGCGTTTGAGAATTCCCTCTACACTTTTGCGGGTCAGCGCTTTTTCGGTTTCCAGTGTCACCCACTCAGGGCGCTGTTTGAGTGGTTTAGAGACCTCCCGTTCCAGCCAGGCGTGAACTGCTGTGGTCACGTTTCGCCGTGACATTCCGCTAGCCACGTAGTGTCGACCTTGCTTAATGATTGCTGTATCCCGTGCACCAATTTCTTCGTTACGCTCCATTCCGCTGATGATGCCGCCCTTTGTGCGGATAGCGTTCTCGATTGCTCTGTAAGCGATTGGGGTCAGCTCGTCACTGATCAAGCAGGGTAGGGTTGTTATGGGCTCCAGAAACAACACGTATTGTTCTAGTGCCTGAATGCGTTCAATGGGATCGACCTGTCCCTCTACGACGAGACAATAAATATCCCACGGACAATCCGTGGGAGGTTCAGCAACATGTGACCATGCCTCGTCTTCCGTAGAGCGCATCCAGTCAG
>NZ_JABULD010000578.1:0-4064 GCF_014060985.1 Pseudomonas sp. MD195_PC81_125 | reverse complement strand
TGTAGGAGCTGCCGAAGGCTGCGATCTTTTGATCTTTTATTTGAGCACTACCGCCGGCGAGGCTGACGCCGGCGCTGTTCGTCATCGGTGCGGATCGGTACGGGTTGCAGAGGCGGTTCGATCAAGCCGAGGGCAACACCCAAATCGTGCAGCCAGTTCTGAATTTTCTCTTTCATCGTCATGCCCCCTTCAGGGTAGTGCTGAGCGGCCGGAATTCTGAGGCCGCTTCGCACTGATAATAGTCCGAAGTCCTACGCAATGCTCGGCCAAATCCGCAATGATCTGTTACTGAATTGAACAGAATTCGGATCAGTTGGTTCACGCCGTCTGCCGGGTTTCATTCGCAGCCACGGGATAGAGCGCTTGCTGCTGTTCAATCCAGGCATTGAGGTTGGCCCCGACCATGCCCTTGCGCCACATGAGCCATGTTGTCGCACTGGCAAACGGCTCGACCAACGGGTGCACCGCGATGCTTTCACGCCCCGGCAGACTGGCCAGCATCGACTCCGACATCAGCGCCACACCGCTGCCGGCAATCACACAAGCAAGCATGCCCTGATAGGACTCGATCTCCATCGCCCGGCCCATCGCCGCCTGATAGTGAACAAACCACGCCTCCAGCCGCGCGCGATAGGCGCAGCCATGACGGAAGGTGAATACCGCCCTGCCCTCGACGTCCTTGGCGCTATGGATCGGCGGATGATCGGCTTCGCTGATCAGCACCAGACGCTCGTCGCACAGCGGCACGCCGTCGATCCCGGCCAATTGCGGCGGACCGTCCACCAGCGCCGCATCAAGACGCCCGGAGACCAGGCCTTCGAGTAACTCGCCGCTGGGCCCGGATTGCACTTGCAGGTTCACCGCCGGGTATTGCTTGTGATAACGCGCCAACAACGCCGGCAAGTGGATCGCCGCGGTGCTGTACAGCGTGCCGAGGACAAAATCCCCGGCCGGCTGCCCGCCCATCACCGCTGCACTGGCCTGATCGCGCAGGGCGAACAACTTGCCGGTGTAGTCCAGCAGGACTTTTCCCGCAGGTGACAACTGCAAACGCTGACGCTCACGAACGAAAAGTTCGACGCCCAATTGCTCTTCCAGCTGTTTGAGCCGGGTCGACAGGTTGGACGGCACTCGGTGCAGGCGTTCTGCTGCGCGGGTGATCGAACCTTCCTCGGCGACTGCCTGAAAGATCCGCAACTGGCTGAACTCCACGACCTTTCTCCATAACAGAACAAGTTACTCACTATTATTCAATTTTAAAGAAAGTCAATCGCTTCTAGCCTGACGGTCATTGCTCCTTCGAAGGAATCCCGACCATGTCGCCACTGATTCGCTTATCCGCCTGTTTCGTTGCCCTGATGATGGCCATGGGCATCGGGCGTTTCGCCCTCACCCCGCAACTGCCGCACCTGCTCAGCGAAGGCAGATCGATCTGACGGCCGCCGGTCTGATTGCCGCGGCCAACTACCTCGGCTATCTGTTGGGCGCGGTGGATGCGATGTTCGCCCATCGTCCGCCGCAAGTGCAGCGGCGTTTGCATAGCGGTTTGTGGCTGTGCGTGGTGCTGACGCTGGCATCGTTCCGGGCCAACGGTTTCTGGGCGCATTTGCTGCTGCGCTTCGGCACCGGAGTGGCGAGTGCCTGGGTGCTGGTGATGATTACGGCGCTGAGTCAGCCTTTGGCAGCGGCGGCAGGTCGGCCACGGCTGGGTGCGCTGGTATTTGCCGGCCCCGGACTGGGAATTTTTCTGACCGGGTTGCTGGCACTGTTCTCACATCTGCTGAACCAGACATCTGCCACGTTGTGGCTGATCTATGCCGGCGTGGCGATGCTGATGCTGCTGGGGATCGTGCGAATCCTGCCGCAACCGGGCACCCACACGCCGGTCGCCACCCTCAATGCCAGTCACTCGAATCGCGGCATCCCGCGACTGGCAGTGGTGTATGCGCTGTATGGCGTGGGTTACATCATCCCGGCCACATTCCTTTCGCAAATGGCCAACGCGCAGTTTCACGGGCAATGGCAGGCCGATCTGTTCTGGCCGTGCTTCGGCCTTGGCGCGGCCATCGGCGTGTTGCTGGTGAGCCTGCGACGCCACGACCCGAACACCACACGGCACTGGCTGACCGCCACCCTGTGGTTGCAAGCGCTCGGGGTCTTTGCCTGTCTGTTGGGCAGCGGTTATGGCCTGGCGCTGGGGGTGGTGTTGTGCGGCATGCCGTTCCTCGCTTGCATGCAACTGGTAATGCAACGCTCGCGGGAACTGGCGCCGCACAGCACCCAGCGCAACGCCGGGCTGCTGACGGCGTGCTTTGCCGTCGGCCAGCTCAGCGGCCCGCTGCTGGCGGCGCTGAGCAGCCATTTCAGCGGCGGCTTGCAACCGGCGCTGGTGATCGCCGGCAGCGGTCTGCTGATTGCCGGTGGGCTGGCCTTGCAGTCAGTCAGCGCTGGCCGAGGGCTTGGCGCAAACGCCGACGCACCCACTGCTCAGCGCTGACAAAAGTGATGCCAAGCAACACCAGTACCGCGCCGATGACGAAGTTCACGCTCAATTCTTCACCGAGCAGCAGCACGCCGAAGGTGACGCCGAACAGCGGCGTCATGAACGAAAACACCGCCAGATTGGCCGCCAGATAGCGCCGCAGCAGCCAGAACCAGGTCAGGTAACTGAAAAACGACACCACCAGACCCTGAAACAACACGCTGGCCACCGCCACGGGGGTCAGGCTGACGTGGCTGATCTGGCCGCTGAACAACGCGATCAACAGCAGGCCAGCGAAGCCGACGATCAACTGATAGAACAGGGTCAACGTCACTGGCGCCTCTGACAGACGCGAGGCGCGCACCACCACGGTGGTCGCGCCCCAGCAGGCGCCGGCAATGACCCCGAACGCATCGCCCAGCAGCATGCGCCGGTCGAGGTTATCCCATGACACGCCGCCGGCGAAGGCAATGGCGATACCAACAAACGCGAGCAGAATTCCCAGCCATTGCAGCGGCCGCAGGCGCTCGCTGGCCAGCAGGAAATGCACGCCCAGCGCGGTGAAAATCGGCGCGGTGTAAAGGAACACCGACATGTGCGCGGCGGTGGTCAGTTGCAGGCCTTCGGCAATGAAGAAGAACTCCAGACCGAACAACGCACCGGCCAGCAGTCCCCCACCGCCAGGTGTTGCCCACCTGATCCCAACCGCCCTTCCAGCACAGCAACAGGCCTACCAGCAGCGCAGAAATCCCCGAGCGCCCGGCCGCCTGCATCACTGGCGCGATGTCGGGCGCGGCCCACTTGATCATCACTTGCTGCACGCCCCAGATCAGGCAGAGGCCGATCATCACCTGCAAGGCAAACCCATCGGCATTGCGCCGCTCGACACTCACCGCAACACCTCAAACACACACAACATGGCAGCCGTCCACTGGTCGAAAATCTGTGCCGGGGATTATCAATCACTCGGGCAGAAAAAAGCCGTCTGAAAAAGACTTTGTCTGAGTCAGTAACGTCAGCGGTGAATGGCTGTCGGCTGCGCCGCCATTCGCTGGCAAGCCAGCTCCCACAGTCGACCGCACTTCCCTGGTGGGAGCGAGCTTGCTCGCGAAGGCGTCTGCCCAGACAACCAGGATTATGCAGCTGACCTCACAAATCGCTTCGCAACCAGGAAACCGACCGAGCAGGCAACAGCCGTGGCAAACGTCCCCCACGCCCAATCCATCAAACTCACCTGCACCGACCACCCACGCAACGTTGCCCAGTTGGTCAGGTCATACGTGCCGTACGCCACCAGCCCCAGCAGCGCGCCCAGCTTTGCCGCCCGTTGCCAGCTCAGCGCCGGCAACACCACAAACTGCACGCAACCAAAAACGTACAGGCAATAAAAAACCGCTGCCGGAACCAGCAGCGGTTTTTCGAGCATCAGCGAACCGAGCAGCTCGCGGTAGGTTGGCGCCATCAGCACGCCGAGCCAGATACCGTCGAGCAACAGAAACGCCACCAGTGTGGCGAGGTAAGCAATCAGCGCTTTCTTCATCTGCAAACCCTCATGTAGGAGCTGCCGCAGGCTGCGATCTTT
>NZ_JABULD010000537.1:0-3067 GCF_014060985.1 Pseudomonas sp. MD195_PC81_125 | reverse complement strand
CTGTAGGAGCTGCCGCAGGCTGCGATCTTTTGATCTTGAAAGTTACAGGCCTACAACATCCTCAGCCTGCAAACCCTTCTGCCCTTCCACCACCGCGTATTCAACCTGCTGACCCTCGGTCAGCGAACGGTGTCCTTCGCCGCGAATCGCGCGGTAGTGCACGAACACGTCCACCCCGTCATCGCGCTGAATGAAGCCGTAGCCCTTGGCGTCGTTGAACCACTTCACATTGCCGGTTTCACGTGTTGCCATCTGTTCATACTCCTTTTTTATTATTGAACAGGCTTTTCGCAGGAAAGCCTTTGCGGAACGTCAGCCTGCGCCCGACGTCCATAAAGGGCCCCGGCGACAGATTGCCGAGTATATGACAGGCGTAAAAAGTCTCAACAGGAGATTACTTCGCCGCTTTTTTGCCGATTTTCGGTGAATACGGCAAACTGTCGACCGCCCGAGCATCTGCTCGGTTTTATCAACTCACGCAGAAGCCGTATGACCCGTTCCCCGTTCCGCCGTCTAGTGTTTGGCACCTTGCGCCGACTGTTGTACCTCTGGGTTCGCTCGGAGACGATCAACCAGTCGTCGCTCACCCTCAACCTCGACCGCAGTCGCCCGGTGTTCTACGTCCTGCAAAACCCCTCGCTCACTGATCTGGCGGTGGTCGACACCGAATGCACCAAGGCCGGTCTGCCGCGTCCGGTGTTGCCAGTGTCGGTGGGGCCGTTGATCGAACCGGCGGCGTTTTTCTACCTGACGCCGGACCCGGACTGGCTTGGCCGTCAGGACAAGCGCGGTGCACCGCCGACCCTGACCCGTCTGGTCAGCGCCCTGACCCAGAACGCCGGCCGAAGACGCGCAGATCATTCCGGTCAGCGTGTTCTGGGGCCAGTCGCCGGACAGCGAAAACAGTCCGTGGAAGTTGCTGTTCGCCGACAGCTGGGCCGTCACCGGGCGCCTGCGCCGACTGCTGAGCATCATCGTTCTGGGGCGCAAGACCCGTGTGCAATTCTCGGCGCCAATCCACCTGCGCGAATTGATCGAGCACAACAAGGGCCACGAACGCACCGTGCGCATGGCCCAGCGCATCCTGCGCGTGCACTTCCGCAACCTGAAGGCGGCAGTGATCGGCCCGGACATCTCGCACCGGCGCAATCTGGTCAAGGGTCTGCTCAATCAACCACTGGTCAAGCAAGCAATCGTCGAAGAAGCCGAACGCGAGAACATTTCCCTGGAAAAAGCCAAGGCCCAGGCCCTGCGCTACGGCAACGAGATCGCTTCGGACTACACCTACACCGCGATCCGTTTCCTCGAAGTGGTACTGAGCTGGTTCTGGAACAAGATCTACGACGGGATCAAGGTCAACCACATCGAAGGCGTGCAGAAGGTCGCTCAGGGTCACGAAGTGATCTACGTGCCGTGCCACCGCAGCCACATCGACTACTTGCTGCTGTCGTACCTGCTGTTTCGCAACGGCCTGACCCCGCCGCACATTGCCGCCGGGATCAACCTGAACATGCCGGTGATCGGCAGCCTGCTGCGCCGTGGCGGCGCGTTCTTCATGCGCCGCACGTTCAAGGGCAATCCGCTGTACACCTCGGTGTTCAACGAATACCTGCACACCCTGTTCACCAAAGGTTTCCCGGTCGAGTACTTCGTCGAGGGCGGCCGCTCGCGCACCGGGCGCATGCTGCAACCGAAAACCGGCATGCTCGCGATCACGATGCGCAGCTTCCTGCGTTCGTCGCGGATGCCGATCGTCTTCGTACCGGTGTACATCGGTTACGAGCGCGTGCTGGAAGGTCGCACCTACCTTGGCGAATTGCGTGGCGCGAGCAAGAAGAAAGAGTCGATCTTCGACATCTTCAAAGTCATCGGCGCGCTCAAGCAGCGCTTCGGTCAGGTCGCGGTGAACTTCGGCGAACCGATCAAACTCGCGGAATTCCTCGACGCTGAGCAACCGGACTGGCGCCAGCAGGCACTCGGCCCGCAGTACAAACCGGCCTGGCTTAACGAAACCACCAACCGCCTCGGCGAGAAAGTCGCGCAGCACCTGAACGAAGCGGCGGCAATCAACCCGGTCAATCTGGTCGCACTGGCGCTGCTGTCCACCACCCGCCTGGCACTGGACGATCGGGCCATGGCGCGGGTGCTGGATCTGTATCTGGCGCTGCTGCGCAAAGTCCCGTACTCACCGCACACGACCCTGCCGGAAGGCGACGGCCGCGCGCTGATCGAGCATGTGAAAGACATGGATTTGCTGTCCGAGCAAAACGATGCGCTGGGCAAGATTCTCTATCTGGACGAGCAGAACGCCGTCCTGATGACCTACTACCGCAACAACGTGCTGCACATCTTCGCCTTGCCGGCGCTGCTGGCGAGCTTCTTCCAGAGCACCTCGCGCATGAGCCGCGAGCAGATCCTGCGCTACACCCGCGCGCTGTATCCGTACTTGCAGTCGGAGCTGTTCATCCGCTGGAGCCTGGAGGAGCTGGACGCAGTAATCGATCAATGGCTGGAAGCGTTCGTCGAGCAAGGCCTGCTGCGTTTCGAAAAGGACGTGTACCTGCGCCCCGCTCCAAGTTCGCGGCACTTTGTGCTGCTGACCCTGCTGTCGAAAAGCATCGCGCAGACCCTGCAGCGCTTCTACATGACCGTCTCGTTGCTGCTCAACGCCGGGCAGAACAGCATCAGCGCCGAAGAGCTCGAAGACCTGTGCACGGTCATGGCCCAGCGCCTGTCAATCCTGCACGGCCTGAATGCCCCGGAGTTCTTCGACAAGAGTCTGTTCCGTCATTTCATCCAGACGATGCTCGACCTCGACGTCCTGCGCCGCGACGAAGCCGGCAAGTTGAGCTACCACGAACTGCTCGGCGAACTGGCGGAGGGCGCGGCCAAACGCGTATTGCCGGCGGAGATTCGTCTGTCGATTCGTCAGGTGGCGCTGCATCGCAGTGAAGATGCGGCGGATCAGATCACGCCACTGCCTGAGGCTTGATGCATTACCCCGGTGGGAGCGAGCCTGCTCGCGAAGACGGCTGACAGTCACTGGAAATATTGACTGAATCACCGC
>NZ_JABULD010000363.1:0-9206 GCF_014060985.1 Pseudomonas sp. MD195_PC81_125 | reverse complement strand
TGTATCTGCTGTACGTTACGCGAGGACTTGTTGGAAGAGGTCAGCAAACTTGCTCGCGAAGGCCGTTTCGATTATCTGCTCATCGAATCCACCGGTATTTCCGAGCCGCTGCCGGTCGCCGAAACCTTCACCTTCCGCGATGAGCAGGGTCAGAGCCTCGCCGACGTTGCTCGACTCGACACCATGGTCACGGTAGTCGATGGCGTGAACTTTCTCCTCGACTATCAGGCTGCCGAGAGCCTCGCGTCCCGCGGCGAGACTTTGGGCGACGAAGATGAACGCTCGATCACCGACCTGTTGATCGAACAAATCGAGTTTGCCGACGTACTGCTGATCAGCAAGATCGACCTCATCAGCCGCCAGGCGCGTGACGAACTCACGGCAATTCTCAAGCGCCTCAATGCCCAGGCGGAAATCATCCCGATGGTGATGGGCGAGGTGCCGCTGGAGAAGATCCTCAACACGCGCCGATTCGATTTTGCCAAAGCCGCCCAAGCCCCGGGCTGGTTGCAGGAATTGCGCGGTGAGCATGTGCCGGAAACCACCGAGTACGGCATTGCTTCCACGGCTTATCGCGCACGCCGCCCGTTCCATCCGCAGCGTTTTTACAGCTTCATTGACCGTCCATGGACGAACGGCAAATTACTGCGCTCCAAGGGCTTTTTCTGGTTGGCCAGCAAACCCTCCGACGCAGGAAGCTGGTCGCAGGCAGGCGGCCTGATGCGCCACGGTTTCGCTGGACGCTGGTGGCGTTTCGTGCCGAAAAACCAATGGCCGCAGGATCAGGACAGTACCGCAGCAATCATGGAAAACTGGACGCCGAGTGTCGGAGATTGTCGTCAGGAGCTGGTATTCATTGGCCAGAACATCGATTTCGTACAGCTCAAGTCGGAGCTCGATGCCTGCCTGCTGACTGACGAAGAAATGGCCGATGGCGTAGACAGTTGGCGCACGCTGCCGGACCCTTTCGGCCCTTGGCACGATGAGGCCGCCTGATGCTTGCGCTCAAGCTGCAGCAGAATCGAGTACGTCATCAGCATCAGGGGGCGACGCCGAAAACGCTGACTCGAATCCTCGAAGACGACGTCAATCTTGCGGTCTGGCAGCGCCAACTGCCGCTGCACATCGCCGATTTCGCAGCGTTGTTGCTGTCGCTCAACGAGCCACTGGCGCAGTCGCTCTGCCTCGAATTGCCGGATGAAGACGGCGAGCCTGATCTCAGTGGACTGGCCGCCGGGCTCCGTGACCTGGAAGGCTACGAAGGCTTTGTCGCTGATCTGAGATGGCTGGTCAGTGCCTTCGCCTGCCTGCTGGGTGCACGGCGTATCGGCTTGCGCCTGCGGGTGCTGGACAAGGCCATGTGTCCGCGTTTCCACGTCGATCATGTGCCGGTGCGCCTGATCACCACGTATGGCGGAATCGGCAGTCAGTGGCTAGAGGAGGGCGTGATGGACCGTGAGCAATTGGGCCAGGCGAACGCTGAGCCAAACGACATGGCGAATATCCAGCAACTGCAGAGTGGCGACGTGGCGCTATTGAAAGGCGAGAAATGGCACGGCAACGAAGGCTTCGGTCTGATCCATCGTTCTCCGCAACTGCCAGCGGGTGAACGACGGCTGCTGCTGACGCTCGACTGGCTCGGTTGATGGCTCAAGGCTTGAGCCATTTACCCTGGCTCTGGCCTTCGCAATACGGCTTCAAATACGCCATGTCTGAAGCCACGCCGTAATAGTGGATATCCTGGCGATAGGGCATATTGGCGACTTGCGCGTTGCTGCACACGCCGAACGCGCCGCTCGGGCATTGATCGACGTACTGCACCTCGACTTTCTGCCCGGCCAGGGTCGGTTGGCAGAACCCGTCGCTGAACAGCTTCTCGGGAATACTGCGGTTTTGCTGGCAAACCTTGACGTCGAGTCGTTCGCCCTGACTGTGCACAACGCAGGCTTGAGCCAAGGCTTCGCTCGACAGCAACATCAACAGCAACGACCATCCCATCCAACGCATGTCCAATCCCCTCAGAAAACGCCCAGTCATGTTGCAGAACATTCCTACCCATGTCATCGCCGGCCCTTTGGGCGCCGGCAAGACCAGTCTGATTCGCCAGCTCATGGCCCAACGGCCGGAAGGCGAGCGCTGGGCGGTGCTGATCAACGAGTTCGGTCAGATCGGCCTCGATGCCGCATTGCTGACCCGCGACGACGATGGTATCGCACTGGGCGAAGTCGCCGGAGGGTGCCTTTGTTGCGTGAACGGTGCGCCGTTTCAAATCGGCCTCGGTCGTTTGCTGCGCAAGGCCAGACCGGATCGGCTGTTCATCGAGCCGTCCGGACTGGGCCATCCGGCGCAATTGCTCAAGCAGTTGGGTGAGACGCCGTGGTTGGGTGTACTGGCGCTGCAGCCCTGTGTGTCAGTGCTGGATGCCCAGGCACTGGCAGCCGGGAAAGCGTTGCCACCCGCTCAGCAGGACGCTTTGGGCAGCGCCGGTCTGCTGTTGCTGAACAAGACAGAAGGTCTGGATGAGGCTGTGCGGCAGACCATCGCCGAGCGTTTGCCGGCGGTCAAATTGATCTGGACGCAGCAGGCGCAACTGTCTTTACGCGAGTTGCCGGGTGTGACGGCGCAAGCACTGGCGGGTGTGGATAACCTTGTTGTGCCGCAGGGGGCGGGACCGATTCCGGCGCTCTGGAGCGACCCGGCATCGCCGATCTGCCTGAGTCAGGCACAAGAGGGCGGTTGGAGCATCGGCTGGCGTTGGCACCCGGGACAGAGGTTCGATACGCAACGTCTGAGCCAATGGCTGCAGAGCCTGAACTGGCGGCGGGCGAAACTGGTTATCCATAGCGCCGAGGGCTGGATCTCGGGCAATGCCGTGGATAACGCTGAACTGGATTGGCAGCCCAGTGAGTGGCGCCGGGATTCGCGTATCGAGCTGATTTTTGCCGACGCGCACAATGTCACTGATTTGCAGGCAGGCCTGACGCAATGTCGAGTTCAAGCGGATTAGCTTACGGCTTCCACTTATTGTGTTCCTGACGCCACTGGCTCAGCTCGATCACTTCGGCCCGTGGGCGGGTAACCTCAACCACCGGTGGCGTGTCGTCGAACGGCGCCGGGTATGGAGCCAGTTCAATCTGAGCGCTGTGCGCACCAAACTGGGTGATGGTGCCGTTGTGCCGGGTTTCGCCGGTCACGGTGAACTCGAAGTTATAGACCCGGGCCAGGCGCCGCCGGCCGCTGGCATCCTTGATCAAGCCGATTTTTTTCAACGCGACGTTACCGTCCAGCAGTTCGACGCCGACGTTGATGCAATGCTGCTTGACCCGCTCCAGCGCCCGCTCGCGCAAGCCGTGGTTGTGCCAAAGCCATGCGCCGGCAGCGGCGAACAGCATCAGCACGAAGATGTTTTCGAGGGTCAGCATCAACAAGAAACTCCAAAAGATTGGTCCAGCTTAACTGCGTCGCCGGTCTGTCGTACAGGCTGTGTTTCGTCGCATACTGCGCGGCTTGAATTTCAATCGTTTTACGGAATAACCCGAATGAAACGTACGCCTCATCTGCTCGCCATTCAGTCCCATGTGGTCTTCGGCCACGCCGGCAACAGCGCTGCGGTTTTTCCGATGCAGCGGGTCGGGGTGAACGTCTGGCCGCTCAACACCGTGCAGTTCTCCAACCATACCCAGTACGGCCAATGGGCCGGTGAAGTGCTGGCGCCGCAGCAGATCCCCGAACTGGTCGACGGCATTGCCGCCATTGGCGAGCTGGGCAACTGCGACGCTGTACTCTCCGGTTATCTGGGCAGCGCCGCGCAGGGCCGGGCGATTCTCCGTGGTGTCGAGCGCATCAAATCGGTCAATCCGAAGGCGTTGTATCTGTGTGACCCGGTGATGGGCCATCCGGAGAAAGGCTGCAGCGTGCCGGCCGAAGTCAGCGACTTTCTGCTGGAAGAAGCCGCGGCGGTGGCGGACATCATGTGTCCGAACCAGTTGGAACTGGACAGCTTCTCCGGGCGCAAGCCGCAGTCGTTGTTCGATTGCCTGGCGATGGCCCGGGCGCTGCTGGCGCGCGGGCCGAAAGCGGTGCTGGTCAAGCATCTGGATTATCCGGGCAAGCCGGCGGATGGTTTCGAGATGTTGTTGGTGACCGCTGATGAAAGCTGGCACTTGCGCCGTCCGCTGCTGGCGTTTCCGCGTCAGCCGGTGGGCGTGGGCGATCTGACGTCCGGGCTGTTCCTCGCGCGGGTGCTGCTGGGCGACAGCCTGGTGGCGGCGTTCGAGTTCACAGCAGCGGCGGTGCATGAAGTGCTGCTGGAGACCCAGGCGTGTGCCAGTTACGAGCTGCAACTGGTGCGGGCGCAGGATCGGATCGCGCATCCGCGGGTGAAATTCGAGGCGACGGCGATCAGTCTGTAATCGCGTTATTGTTCAAAAGATCGCAGCCTGCGGCAGCTCTTACAGGGTGAACATTAATTCTCTGTAGGAGCTTGCCGCAGGCTGCGATCTTTTGCTTTAAGCGTCGCCCTTGATCTCCTGATAACGCTTCTCCAGCTCCTGACGAATCTGCCGACGCTGCTGCGCCTGCATATAACGACGCTTGTCTTCACTGTTCTGCGGTTGCAGCGGCGGTACGGCGGCCGGTTTGCGCTGGTCATCCACCGCAACCATGGTGAAGAAGCAGCTGTTGGTGTGGCGTACCGAGCGCTCGCGGATGTTCTCGGTCACTACTTTGATGCCGACTTCCATAGAAGTATTGCCGGTGTAGTTGACCGACGCGAGGAAGGTCACCAGTTCGCCGACATGGATCGGCTCGCGGAAAATCACCTGATCCACCGACAGCGTCACCACGTAGCGGCCGGCATAGCGGCTCGCGCAGGCGTAGGCCACTTCGTCGAGGTATTTCAGCAGGGTACCGCCGTGGACATTGCCAGAGAAGTTGGCCATGTCGGGGGTCATCAATACCGTCATCGACAGTTGGGCGTTTCCGGGTTCCATAACGTTCTCACGGATCAAGGCTGGATGGCTGGACGCACCTCTGCGGGTGCCTGGTGGCTTTTTCAAAAGCACCGTTATCGGGACGCCAGACGGCTGGCTGCCGTCACGCCGCGACCGATCTGTTTCCTTATATTGCACCGCCTTTCAGCCGGAAGTCGCGGTGTTAACCTGCAAAAGGCCCTGCCCAAGGGCAATTCCTACACAAAAAGCGGATTTTTACCCAACTCGCTCAGAGCTTTCTGAAGTCTCACGGCGGGTCACGTCATACAAGGAGCCCACACCATGCATGCCATCAGCTTTATTCAGGACCTGGCAGTGATCATGTTGGTCGCAGGTGTGGTCACCGTGCTGTTTCACCGCTTCAAGCAGCCGGTGGTGCTCGGCTACATCGTCGCCGGTTTCATCATCGGCCCGCACACACCGCCGTTCGGACTGATCCACGACGAAGAAACCATCAAGACCCTCGCCGAGCTGGGGGTGATTTTCCTGATGTTCTGCCTCGGGCTGGAGTTCAGCCTGCGCAAGTTGTTCAAGGTCGGGGCCACGGCGTTTATCGCGGCGTTCCTCGAAATTGTCCTGATGATCTGGATCGGCTATGAAATCGGCCGCTGGTTCGACTGGAACACCATGGATTCGCTGTTTCTCGGCGCAATCCTCGCCATCTCCTCGACCACCATCATCGTCAAGGCGCTCAACGACCTGAAGATGAAGAACGAGCGCTTCGCCCAGTTGATCTTCGGCGTGTTGATCGTCGAGGACATCCTCGGCATCGGCATCATCGCCTTGCTGTCGAGCATCGCGGTCAGCGGCACGGTCAGTTCGGGCGAAGTGTTTTCCACGGTTGGCAAACTGTCGTTGTTCATGATCGTCGCGCTGGTGATCGGCATTCTGCTGGTGCCGCGTCTGTTGGCTTATGTCGCCAAATTCGAAAGTAACGAGATGCTGCTGATCACCGTGCTCGGCCTGTGTTTCGGCTTCTGCCTGCTGGTGGTCAAGCTCGAATACAGCATGGTGCTCGGCGCCTTCCTGATCGGCGCGATCATGGCCGAGTCGCGGCAGTTGCTGAAGATCGAGCGCCTGATCGAACCGGTTCGCGACCTGTTCAGTGCAATCTTCTTCGTCGCCATCGGCCTGATGCTCGATCCGATGATCCTGCTGCAATACGCGTGGCCGATCGCGGTAATCACCGTGGCGGTGGTACTCGGCAAGATGTTGTCCTGTGGCCTCGGGGCGTTTATCGCCGGCAATGACGGACGCACCTCACTGCGGGTCGGGATGGGGCTGTCACAGATTGGCGAATTTTCCTTCATCATCGCCGCGCTCGGGATGACGCTGCAGGTCACCAGCAACTTTCTTTATCCCGTCGCGGTGGCGGTGTCGGTGATCACCACGCTGCTGACGCCGTACCTGATCCGCGCGGCCGATCCGCTGTCGATCAAACTCTCTGCGGCGGTACCCAAGCGTCTGGGCCGAGTATTCGGCATGTACGGCGAGTGGCTGCGCAGCATTCAGCCGCAAGGCGAGGGCGCGATGCTGGCGGCGATGATCCGGCGGATTCTGTTGCAAGTCGGGGTCAACCTGGCGCTGGTGATCGCGATCTTCTTCAGCGGTGCGTTCTTTGCCGGACGGCTGTCGGAGTGGATGCAGGACTGGGTCGCTGATCCGAGCTGGCAGAAGGCGTTGATCTGGGGCGGGGCGCTGCTGCTGTCGCTGCCGTTTCTGATCGCCGCGTATCGCAAGCTCAAGGCGCTGTCGATGCTGCTGGCGGAGATGGGCGTGAAGCCGGAGATGGCCGGGCGGCACACGCAGCGAGTGCGGCGGGTGATCTCCGAAGTGATCCCGATCATCTCGCTGCTGGTGATCTTCCTGCTGTTGGCAGCCTTGTCGGCCAGTATCCTGCCGACCAACAAGTTGCTGGTGCTGGTCGCCGTGGTGGCGGCCGCCGTGGCGGCGCTGCTCTGGCGCTGGTTCATCCGCGTGCACACGCGGATGCAGGTGGCTTTGCTGGAAACCCTCGACAATCACAAGGAGTCGTCGGGGCACTGACCGCCCGGGGCGTCTGGTGAATCAGCTTTCCAGCCAGACGTCCCGCGCCCAGTGCCACACCGATTCCCAGGACTCTTCGGTGATCAGCTCTTCTTCGCCGGACCACAGCACCACGGTGCCGTCTTCTTCGACGCAGTAGTAGTTGTCGCCGTCCTGGCAGATCGGGATCAGGTCGCGCGGTACGCCAGCGTCCCAGGCGTTGGCCGCGACATCCGGCAAGTAGGTGTGCGATTGCGGGTCGGTGACGGTCACCGGCTCGAGGCTGCCATACACAACATCGCTGACGGTCAGCAGAAACTCTTTGAAGACGAACGGGATGTTGATGAAGAGTTCTTCTTCGATCTCCACCAACTGGTCTTCGTCGGGCAGCTCCAGGGGAACCGGTACGGGTTCGTTGGCTTCGCGCAGTTGTTCGATGATTTCTTCCACGTCCGGGATCCTCTTGCTTGAATGGCGCGGTTTATATGGGCCGGTTTATACAGTAGCTCGCTATAGATGCAACCGCGAAATAGAAAACCCCGGCCTGAGCCGGGGTTTTTATTACCACATGCGTAACGCGGTGGGGATCAGCCGTTCTGGCGGATACCGGCCACCAGCCAAGGCTGGTTCTCGCCCTGTGGACGTTCCATGTTCCAGCTTTCGCTGAACACTTCGCCCTGGTCGAAACGCGAGGTCTTCGACACGCCGCTGAAGGTCAGGGTGGCGATGGTCTTGTCGGCGCGATCATCCACGCCGTCCAGCTGCACTTGCAGGTTGTCGATGTAGGTCGACTGGAAGCCATCGCCCAGATCCGCACGCTCACGCTTGAGGAACTCGAGCATCTGCGGGGTCACGAACTCGGCGATCTTGTCCATTTCGTTGGCGTCCCAGTGCTGCTGCAGCGACTGGAAGTGGCTGCGCGCGGCTTCAAGGAAGCGCTGTTCGTTGAACCAGGCTGGCACGTTGATCACCGGACGAGCGGCAGCCGGAGCAGCCGAACCACCGAAGATCGAACCCATGGCAGCAGGCTTCTGTTCGAATACTTCACGCTGCATCGGCGCGCCGGCCGGAGCCAGGTGCTCCTGCTGCTTGCGTCGACGAGCGGCGATGAAGCGGAAGATCACGAACGCGATCACGGCCATGATCAGGATGTCGAAGATCTGCATGCCCTGGAAGCCGCCGCCCATGAACATGGACGCGAGCAGGCCACCGGCGGCGATACCGGCCAGAGGGCCGAGCCATTTCGAAGCGCCGCCAGCCTTGGCCGCGGCACCGGCAGCGCCGGCTGCACCAGCGGTCGCTGCTGCGCCGCCCATGCCTGGGGAAGAAGGAGCCATCTGGCTGGTCTGGTGCGTCGGCGCAGCGCCGGCACTTTTGCCACCACCAAAGCGCTTGGCGTTGGCGTCGAGGCTCATCGTCAGGCCGATGCACAACGCCATGGCGATGCTAAGAAAACGTTTCATAAAGGGAATTCCCGTTTGTGGAGACACGCGCGCCATGTTGCACAGCTGAAGTGTTACTGGCTAGCGAGAGAGTGTTTCGGGCTTTTGCCTGACAGGTTACGTTCAGCTCCGTCGAAGCAATAAGGCCATGTACTTTTGTCTGTAGGAAAAAGGGATAGGTTCAGCGAGAAATCGCTTAACGACGTAGCGCCAGCATCACCACACCGGCCGTGATCAGGCCGATGCCGCCCCATTGGCGCAGGTCGAGCTTCTCGCCCAGCAGGATCACGCCGAGCACCGCCACCAGCACCACGCTGAGCTTGTCCACTGGCGCGACCAGCGAAGCCGGGCCGACTTTCAGCGCGCGGAAATAGCACAGCCACGACGCGCCGGTACCCAGGCCGGACAACAGCAGGAACAGGTAGCTCTTGGCGGAAATTGATCCCAAGGACTGATATTGGCCCGTCGCGTACAAAATCAAGGCCAGGCTGACCAGTACCACGATGGTGCGCAGCAGAGTGGCGAAGTCGGAATTGACGTTTTCGATGCCGATCTTGGCAAAGATCGCCGTCAGCGCGGCGAATGTCGCCGAGAGCAGGGCCCAGAATGTCCAGGAAGAGAAGAAGCCTGAGCCCATGCAAATATCCTTGTTAGATCATCCAACGCCGACCCCTGTGGGAGCGAGCCTGCTCGCGAAAGCCACACTGCGGTTTATCAGATCAACCACGGTGATGTCATTCGCGAGCAG
>NZ_JABULD010000466.1:0-6034 GCF_014060985.1 Pseudomonas sp. MD195_PC81_125 | reverse complement strand
CTCCCACAAGGGTACGCATTTCAATGTGGGAGCGAGCCTGCTCGCGAAGAGGCAAGCCCGCTCACCACCAGACTCAAGTGATTACTTTTTCTTCAGGCAATCACTCATGAAGGTCTTGCGCGCGTCGCCGGTCAGGGCCTTGGTTTTCGCGTCGGCGTTGCAGGTCTTCATTTTTTCCTGCTGCGGGGTCAGCACTTTGGCGTCATTGGCGGCCGGAGCGGCCTTGAGGCAAGTGCTCATGAAAGTCTTGCGCTCATCGCCCTTGAGGTTCTTGGCGGTAGCGTCGGCATTGCAGGTGGTCATTTTGTTCTGTTGCGCCGTGGCGGCGAAACCCTGGGAACACAGGAGCAGACCGATCATCAACAAAGGCACACGCAACATCTTCATGGAGTTTTCTCCTTGTCGCCGCATCGATGGATGCGGCCTGCGCTGAAGTGTAGCCAAATCTTGTTACACCTTCCTGCCTTCCAGGTGGCTGCGCCGATACTGTTCCGGGGTACATCCGGCCTGACGGGCAAACATGGCGATGAAGGCCGAGCCACTGCTGTAACCCAGATCGAAGGCGATCTCCTGCACGCTCTTCGTGCTTTCCAGTGCCTCGATGGCAGCCAGGTAACGCAGGCGCTGACGCCATTCGCCGAAACTCATCCCCAGCTCGCGCACGAACAGCCGGGCCAGCGTGCGCTCGCTGACGTGTACCTGCGCCGCCCAGTGCGCCAGCGGCTGGTTATTGCCGGGATCGGCCTGCAATGCATCGAGAATCGCCAGCAACCCGGAATGGCTCGCGTACGGCAGATAACATTCATGGACCGGCGCCTGTTGCAGTTGATCGACCAGCACCTGGGCCAGACGCTGGTCGGCGTCGAGTTCGGGGATCTTCACGTCGCGGGCGGCGAAGTCCTTGAGTATCGCCTTGAGGATGTCGCTGATCGCCAGCGTGCAGGCGCGCTCCGGCAGATCCGTGCAGACCTTCGGATCGAGGCATACCGCGCGGTAGTTGACCGGTTGATGGCTGTAGAAACTGTGCTCGATCTGCGGCGGCACCCACACCGCGTATTGCGGCGGCGACATGAAGCGGTTGCCGTCGACCTCCATGTGCAGCACACCGTGGGCCGCGTACTCCAGCGTGCCCCACGGATGGCGGTGCGGCGCGGCGTATTCATGGGTGTTGAAGTCGGCGTAGCGGAAGTACACCGCTGACGGCAGTTCGCTGAAATCCAGCAGATCGATGTGTTTACTGTTCATGCTGTCCGGTTGCAGAGGCAGGTTGTCCGGTTCGCAGTATAGGGCTGCATCCAGACAGGGGATAATCACGGTTCATCAACGTTCTGGTTTTAACCCATGCAATACGCGTTTCCGCTGCTGGCGATTTTCATCTGGGCCGGCAATACCGTGATCAACAAACTGGCGGTCGGAGCAATCTTCCCCGCCGAGATCGGTTTCTACCGCTGGCTGCTCGCCGGCCTGCTGTTCACCCCGTTCATGCTCAAGGCGGTGATCGCGCACTGGCCGCAGATCCGCCCCAACCTGGGCAAGATCTTCATCCTCGGCGTGCTCGGGATGGCGGTCTATCAAAGCCTCGCCTACTTCGCCGCGACCCTGACCAGCGCGACCAACATGGGCATCATCCTGTCGCTGATGCCGCTGATGTCGCTGGCCATGGCGATCATCAGCCTCGGCCAGCGCCTGACTGCCGGCGCATTGTTCGGCGCGGTGCTGTCGTTCGCCGGCGTGCTGGTGGTGGTGTCGTCCGGCAGCCTCGGCGCCTTGCTGCAGCACGGGGTGAATCTGGGTGATGCGATGATGCTGATCGCCACCCTCGCCTACGCGATCTACAGCACCCTGCTGAAAAAATGGCAGTTACGCCTGCCGCCGCTGGTGTTGTTGTACTTGCAAGTGCTGGTGGCAATTGTGGTGCTGTTTCCGCTGTATGCCGCTTCACCGAAAACCGGCTTCACCGCGCAAAATATTCCGCTGGTGCTGTACGCGTGCCTGCTGGCCTCGATGCTTGCGCCGCTGGCGTGGATGCAGGCGGTGCAGCGTCTGGGGCCGAGCCGCACGACCTTGTTCTTTAACTTGCTGCCGTTGATTACCGCGCTGATTGCGGCGGTGGTGTTGAAGGAAGAGTTGGCGATGTATCACCTGGTGGGTGGGGTGTTGACGTTGGGTGGGGTGATTCTGTCGGAGCGTTGGACCACCGTTCTAGGCCGCAAACTCAGCGTCGCCTGATCTGGCCCTGTGGTGAGGGGATTTATCCCCGATGGGCTGCGCAGCAGCCCTTGTTTTGAGATAAAAAGCGGGGGCCGCTGCGCGCCCCATCGGGGATAAATCCCCTCACCACAAAAGCGAGTCACACGCCGGCAGCCTTCAGCCGCGCCGCATGCTCAACAAACAACCGCACCGGATCCGCGCCCTTGCCCACCAGTCCCAGCGACTGGTTGACGATATCGAAGTGATCCAGCGGATAGTCGTCGCCAATCACCGTGCCCAGGTGCGAGCTGTAGCGCCCGACCATCCCGTCACACTGCCCCGGCTCACGCACGAAGGTTTTCGCGAACAACCGGCAGCTGCGGTTGGTGCCGTCGAACAGGTTGCCACCGCGGTCAGTCTTGCCCGGCTGCAATGTGCCTGACCACGAGTAATAACGCACACCGTTGACCACTTCCGGCCCCTGCCCGCCCCAGGTTTCGGGCAGGCCCTGTGGATAACGCTGATTGAACAGCGCCACGCCCTCGCGGGTCAGCGATTGGTGCGAGGCGTGGATATCCACCGGCAGTTTCGGCCCGTGGTAACCGGTTTCCAGCAATGCCATCAGCCAGCCGACAACACGCAGCAGCGCTTCGAGCAGACGGCCCTTGGCAGTGTTCGCCGGGTAGTGTTGCTGCAGATAGTCGGCCAGTTCCGAACCGTGATTGGGCCCGGCCACCGACGTCACCGAGGCGACCAGGTCCGGCCGTCTGGCGGCGGCATAACGCGCGGTCAACGAGCCCTGGCTGTGGCCGAACAGATTGACCCTGGCGGCGCCGGTCTCGCGCAGAATCTCGTCGATCCGCGCCAGCAGTTGCTCGCCGCGCACCTCGGTGGAGTTGAGCGGCGACACCTGTACCGCAATCACTGTGGCCCCGCCACGGCGCAGCGCCTTGATGATCCCGTACCAGTACGGATACAGCAGCAGCCGGATAAACCCGAGCATGCCCGGCACCAGCACCAGTGGATAACGTGTCGCCGTACTTTGTGACATGGGCAAACATCCTTGTGGTCGTGAGTGGAGGCCTGACGTGCAAAACACCCGCCAAGCCTCCTCCTTGATGATGACAACTGCACCCTCAGCCTACTTCAGGCCCACCACCCCCGCCACAATCAGCCCCACCGACAGCAGTTTGACCAGGGTCAGGCTCTCGCCGAGCAGGGCAAAGCCGAGAAACACCGTGCCCAGCGAGCCGATCGCGGTCCAGATCGGGTAGGCGATGCTCACCGGCAACTCGCGCATCGCCAGCGTCAGGAAGTAAACCCCGCCAATCGCCGCGAGCACCGTGATCAGCGACGGCCACAACCGGGTGAAGCCTTCGGCGTATTTCATGCCCATGGCAAACGTGACTTCGAACCCGGCGGCGATCAGCAGGAACAGCCAGGCCATCTAGAACCCCCGGGCGAGGTCGAGCAAACGCTGCTCGGCCTCGGCCACCGACACCGCGAAGGTGCGCTCGGCCGACTCTTCACCCTCGGCCGCGACCACCGTAACGTCGTTGATACCGATAAAGCCCAGCGCGGTGCGCAACCACGGATCGGCGTGGTTCAGTGCTTCCAGTTCGCCGCCGGGGCCGAAGCCGAACCCGCCGCGACTGGTGACAATCAACGCTTTCTTGCCCTGCAGCAGCGGGGTGTACTGGGCCACGCCGTTGTCGAGGGTGTGGTCGAACGTCAGGCCCAGGCGCACGATCTGATCGACCCAGGCCTTGAGGCCGCTGGGCACGCTGAAGTTGTACATCGGCGTGGAAATCAGCAGCAGGTCATGCTCGAACAACTCGCCGACCAATTGATCGCTGAGCGCCAGATCGGCTTGCATCGACAGTGGACGCGCCTCGGGCTCAGGATGAAACGCGGCAGCGACAAACGCTTCGTTGACTGCCGGGATCAGCGCGCGCCCGACTTCACGGCGGGTGACCTGCGCCTGCGGATGGCGCAATTGCCAGGCGCTGAGAAAGCTTTCTGCGAGGCGCCGTGAATGCGAACGGTCACCCCGGGGGCTGGCATGAATTGCAAGAATTTTACTCATCTGTGTTTCCTCCGGACTAGAATCAAACGGCTTGTGGCTTGCAGCTTGAAGCGCGCGACCGCGTCCATTCAAATGAGCAAAAATCAGTCGGGATGAATTCATTTCATCCATGGAGTTTTCAATGTTCGCCTCGTTGCCGCTGACCGCCCTGCGCGCCTTCGAATCCGCTTCGCGCCTGCTGAGTTTCAAGGCCGCCGCCGAAGAGCTGTCGGTCACGCCCACGGCAATCTCTCATCAGATCCGTACGCTGGAAGACTGGCTCGGCGTGGCACTGTTCGAACGTTTGCCGCGTCAGGTACGCCTGACCGAAGGTGGCGAGCGGCTGTTTCGCAGCCTGCACGGCGCGCTGCTGGAAGTGGCGCAAAGCGTCGATACCCTGCGCCCGCAACGCTGCGGCAGCAGCCTGACGCTGTCGACCACGGCCGCGTTCGCCGCGCTATGGCTGGTGCCGCGCCTCGGGCGCTTTTATGCGCAGCACCCGAACATCAACGTGCGCCTCGATACCCACTGCGAAGTCATCGACTTGCATCAGGACGCCAGCGTCGATCTGGTGCTGCGCTACAGCCTTGACGACTACCCCAATCTTTACGGCTTGTGCCTGTTCGATGAGTCGTTCGGCGTGTATGGCTCACCGGAGCAGGTGGCGCTGGCCGCCCGGCGCACGCCGGCGCTGATCAGCGTGCGCTGGCACAACTCGAAGCTGTATGCCCACGGCTGGGAAGCGTGGTGCGCCCGCGCAAGTGAGAACTGGCTGAACCAGCATCCCGCAATGCGCGAATACGACGAAGAGCACTACGCGCTCCAAGCGGCGATTGCCGGGCAAGGCTTGGTCCTTGCGAGCAATATTCTGGTCTCGCAAAGTGTCGCCAGCGGGTTGCTGGTGCCGTACAAGGGGCAGGTGCAGGTCGATGGCGCAGGCTACAGCGCATTGTGTGTGCCGGGACGGGAGCGCCATCCGCCGGTGCGGGCGTTTTTTGCCTGGTTGCAGGAGGAGGCCGTGTTGTCCGGACTGACGCCAAGATTGCAGCCTTCGGCAGCGCCTGCAGGGGGGACGGCGCAAATCTCGTAAAACTTTTTGCCTCGCGCAGGACTCACAACCAGGGTAAGCGATCACGCCTGTAGAGCGTGGCGCCCATTGGATTAGCCTCCTGGAGATCGAAATGAGCGATGACCTGCACTTGTCGGATGTCAAAACCCTGCGCGAACGTGCGCGGCAACACGTCGAGAACGGCGCGGTAACCGAAAGCTACAGTGCCAACCGTGAGGAGGTGCTGCGCCTGCTCAACGAATCGCTGGCCACCGAACTGGTCTGCGTGCTGCGCTACAAGCGCCACTACTTCATGGCCAACGGTCTGAAAGCCAACGTGGCCGCTGACGAATTTCTCGAACACGCCACCCAGGAAGCGCAACACGCCGACCGTCTGGCCGAGCGCATCGTGCAACTGGGCGGCGAGCCGGAATTCAACCCGGACCTGCTGTCGAAAATGTCCCACGCGCAATACGTGGCCGGGAACACCTTGAAGGAAATGGTCTATGAGGACCTGGTGGCCGAGCGGATCGCCATCGACAGCTACCGCGAGATCATTCAGTACATCGGCGAAAAAGACCCGACGACTCGGCGCATCTTCGAAGACATCCTCGCGCAGGAAGAAGAGCATGCCGATGACATGGCCGACATTCTGAAAGACCTGTAAGCCTTTCAAAACCGCCTTCGCGAGCAAGCTCGCTCCCACACTGGAATCCATTTCAAATGTGGGA
>NZ_JABULD010000188.1:0-9339 GCF_014060985.1 Pseudomonas sp. MD195_PC81_125 | reverse complement strand
CATGACACGCTCGGATTAAACATCATTTATCACCTGACAACTTCCTCCTGTGGAGGAATGCGTGTGCCTGTTCTGTGGAACGTAGTGGTGGATTCTGAAAGACCTGAACTTTCATCAAATCGAAAGACCGCGCGGAAGGTGATACAACCATGTTCAACCTACATCACAAGGCTGACCTGCAGGAAATCGAGCGTTTCAGCTGCGCCTTGACCGAAGCCAATGCCAAGCTCGAAGCGATCAGCCGCTCGATGGCGATGATCGAATTTACCCCCGAAGGCATTGTTCTGGATGCCAACGAAAACTTCTGCAAGACCATGGGGTACAGCGCCGAGGAAGTGCGCGGCAAACATCACCGGGTGTTTTGCGAAGAAGCGTTTTATCGCAGCGAGGAGTACGCCAGATTGTGGCGCGACCTGGCCCGGGGCGAGCCGATCAGCGGCACGTTTCTGCGCTTGAACAAGTCCGGCAGGGAGATCTGGCTTGAAGCCAGTTACATGCCGGTGTATGGCCCGGACAAACAGGTCAAAAGCGTCATAAAAGTTGCCGCCGACATCACCGCCCGGGTCAACAAAGAGCATGAAGAAGAAAGCATGCTGGCGGCAATCAGCCGTTCGATGGCAGTGATCGAGTTCACCCCGGAGGGCAATGTGATTACCGCCAACGACAACTTTCTGCGCACCATGCAATACACGCTGCCGGAAATCGTCGGCCATCACCACAGCCTGTTCTGTCATCGTTCCGAATCCGAATCGGCGCAGTACAAAGCGTTCTGGGCGTCGCTCAATCGCGGCGAATATCACTCGCACCGTTTCGAGCGCAAGAACAAGTCCGGACAGATGGTTTATCTCGAAGCCTCGTACAACCCATTGTTCGACACCAAGGGCCGCCTGTACAAGGTGGTGAAGTTTGCCAGTGACATCACCCAGCAGATGACCACGCTGCAAAACGCCGCAGAATCGGCCCACAGCACTTCGGTACAGAACGATGCCTGCGCACAAAAAGGCTCACAGGTCGTGCAGCAGACGGTGCAGATCATCCAGGACATTTCCCGCGACCTCAACGAAGCGGCGCGGAGCATCGATGCGGTGAACAAGCAGTCGGACATCATCGGCACCATCGTCCAGACCATTCGCGGGATCGCCGACCAGACCAACCTGCTGGCGCTCAACGCCGCCATCGAAGCGGCCCGGGCCGGTGAGCACGGGCGCGGGTTTGCCGTGGTCGCGGACGAGGTGCGCAGTCTCGCGGCGCGCACCAGTCAGGCGACGCTGGAGATTGTCGAAGTGGTGCGCAAAAACCATGACCTGTCGCTGAGCGCGGTGTCGAGCATGCAGTCGAGCCTGAGCCGCACCGGGCTGGGTGTGGAACTGGCGAACGAGGCGGGGGAGGTGATCCTGGAGATTCAGCAGGGGTCACGACATGTAGTGGATGCGATCGGGCAGTTCAATGCGACGTTGCAGTTGAACTGATGCTCTGAAATCGCGATGGACATTGTCCTGGCATCCAAGGGCAGTAGCGACTGCCCTTGTTTTATTATTGGCTCCTGTTATTTCAATTCGTACTTGGCAGTGAATTCGCCCTTGAACGCGATCAACCGCCCTATATCATCAAAGTAATTAGCGTCAATCGTTCCGACTTGGGTATCCAGATTCGGCCCGATGGTGACTTTCCCGGTTCCAGTGAGTGTGAGCAGTTTTTTTCCATTGTGATATTGCAGCTGAGGAACTCCCTCTGAGACGAAAACCAGATCGTGGGTACCGGGATCAAGCTCTGCGGGGTAGATGATCTGAACAAATTGAGCGCCCATGTCCGCTTTGAAAAGTCTGCGATCAAAAACAACCTTCTCTGTACTAAAGTTCTCTCCAACCGGATTTCCGTTATAGGTGGAATTGCACTCGCAAGTGCCGGTGAATGCGTTGGCTTCCATGATGATCTCCTGATCCAGGTACGTGAGCACGAATGTGATCACCGTTCCATTTAACAAGCGCGGGTCGAAAGAGCACCACTGTCAGTTCTTACAGGTCTCAGGCTTTTCTGATGAGTGGTAGCAATAAGGGGGGGAGCGCACGAGAGAACAGGGTCGCAATGGACCCCGTTCCGTTTCGCATGAAACTAAAGCGCTGCGAGAAACTTGTCCGCCAGTTTGTCGCTGTCCTTGACGTCATTGGCGTTGTCTTTTTCCGCTTGTGCCAGCTTCATCTTGTCCTGCAGACGCTCGGCGATCTCTTTGCCGATGGCCAGTTGTTTCTCCGGCGGCATGGCTTTGATGTCGTCTTCGGTGATGCCCATGCTCTGAAGGATACTGTCGCGCAGACGCTGCTCCGGCGACTTGCTCATGTAGTCCTTGAACGCGTCGGTGGCCGAGGTGCCGGTGGTGCTGCCGGCAGTCGTGGCGTCGGTGGTTTGCAGGCCGACACGGGTCTTGGCGAAGGCTTCGTCGACGTTATCGCTGATGCGCGTGGCGGCGGCCACTTGCTGGGTGGCGATCTGCGTGGCCGAATCCTGGACCCTGGAGGTTGCATCGGTGGCTTGCGACTGAGTCTGGTTCTGCAGCGATTGCAACATGGCGCCGTGCAGGCCGCTTTGCAGACCGGCAGCGGCGGTCGTGGTCGCGTCATCCGCCAACCGCTTGGGCAGGTGGATGAGCTGCTGCTGTTTGGCACTGACCAACATCATGATGGAGACCTTTGGATAATTGCTGACGGGCATAGCTGAGCAATTAGCGTGCCTTTGCAGAACATCCTGCTATTTCAAGGCTTTACTGTTGGTGCGTGCGCAACCAGGCGGTCATCCCTTGCCGCCGGGCGGCAGAGGATGACCGTGCGGCCCTCAACGATGGGCAATGTTTTCCAGTGCCAGGTTGCGCGTGCGCGGGCCGAACCCGCCGATGGTCAGCATCACGATCAGCATGCTGCTGACGATGAACGCCAGCACTCCGGGCGTGCCGAAGTGGTCGAGGAACAATCCGATCAACAGGCTGCTGAACACCGTCGACAAGCGACTGAACGAATAGCAGAAACCCACCGCCCGGGCGCGGATGTTGGTGGGGAACAGTTCGCTCTGGTACGAGTGATAACTGAAACTCAGCCAGGCGTTGCAGAAGGTGATCATCACCCCGCAGAAGATCAGGCCGAAGGCGCTGGTCTGCAACGCGAACAGGGTGCCGAAAGTCATGGCGCCGAGGGCCGAGCCGACGATCTGCCATTTGTTCTCGAAACGGTTGGCGAACTTCACGAACAGCAATGGCCCGAGCGGGTAGGCCAGGGTGATGATGAACGCGTACATCAGGCTGTGGGTGACGCTGACGCCCTGGCCGGACAGCAGCGCCGGCAGCCAGTTACCAAATCCGAAGAAACCGATCGCCTGGAACACGTGAAACACGATCAACATCAGCGCCCGACGCCGATATGGTGGTTGCCAGATATCGGCGAAACGGCCCTTGCCCTCGACATCCACCGGAACGGCTTCAGGCGCATCCAGCGGTTGGCGATGATCCTTCTCGCAGCGGGCTTCGATGGCGTCGAGAATCCGATTGGCTTCATCGAATCGTCCATGCTGCGCCAGCCACCGCGGCGACTCCGGCAGACGCTTGCGCAGCCACCAGATGAACAGCGCAAACACCGCGCTCGCCAGCACCACCCAACGCCAGCCCGACACACCGAACGGCGCCTGCGGCACCAGCCACCACGACATCAACGCCACCGCCGGCACCGAGAGAAACTGCACGAAAAAGGCGAAGGCAAACGCCGAACTGCGCATGCGCTTGGGCACCAGTTCCGAGAGGTAGGCGTCGATGGTCACCAGCTCGATACCGAGGCCAATCCCCACCAGAAAACGCATGCAGATGATGCCCAGCGCCGAGCTTTGAATGCCCATCAGCACCGTGGCCACGGTGTACCAGACCAGCGCAAAGGTGAAGATCGCGCGGCGGCCGAAACGATCGGCCAACGGACTGAGCAGGCTGGCGCCGAGAAACAGACCCAGGAAGGTCGCCGACGCGAACGCCGCCTGATCGGAGAAACCGAACACACCCTGATTGCCGGTGGCGAAGATCCCGTCACGGATCAGCCCGGGGCTGATGTAGGCCGTCTGGAACAAATCGTAGAGTTCGAAGAAACCGCCAATCGACAACAGCGCCACCAGTCGCCAGATCGTGGCAACAGCGGGTAGACGGTCGATGCGGGCGGAAATCTCGGCGGCGCGTATCGGATCGACGCCGTCGCATGGCGCGGCGGCGGGAGCGTGGGCAGTCATGGGGCTGGTCCATTTTTTATTGATGGAAAAGCTTAGCCTGCTATCGGAGTGATTGGATTGTGAATATTGGCGGTTTTCCCGCAGATACCGCCGATTTTTCGCAATAACTGCTTACCAATTAACGATTTATGCCGCGGCGGCCGAATCGGGCAGCGCTGATGCCGGCAGGCCGAAAATGCGATCGAACAGCCAGTTGAAGGTGAACGTGTAGCACGGGATGAAGATGATCAACGCCAGATCCAGCAGGAACGCCTGCACCAGACTGATGTTCATCCACCAGGCGATCAGCGGGATCAGGAACACGATCAGTGTCAGCTGAAAACCCACGGCGTGGGCAATGCGCCGCTTGACCGTGCGGGTGCGTGATTTCTGGCGGCTTTCCCAATGCTCGAACAGTGTGGTGTAGATGAAATTCCAGGTCACGGCGATGGTGGTGATGATCACCGCCAGTGGGCCTGTGCTGCCGGGCGAGGTGCCGGACAACAGCGCCAGGCCGAGGGCGGAGAAGGTCATGCCGATCACTTCGTAGAGCGACACATAGACCAGTTTGCGTTTGACGCCTTGCATGGGATTTGCCTCTTTCTTGCAACGTGTTGGCCAGCGGGACTGGCGGAGGCGGCGAAAGATAGCTTCAATGCTGGTGACAGAAAAAGTCAGCAGCTTTCAGTTTTGATGATAGGTGGTATTTTGAATTTCAACAGCGACAGCATCGAGCTGTTTCTTGCGGTGATTGATCGTGGCTCGTTCTCCGCCGCCGCCCGCGCTTTGGGCCGGGTGCCTTCGGCGGTCAGCATGGGCATCGGCAATCTTGAGGCGGAGCTTGGCTATGCCTTGTTCGACCGCAGCCATCGCGAACCGCAACCGACGGCGATGGCGCTGTCACTGGTGCCCCATGCGCGGTTGATTGCCGAGCAGCTCAAGCAGCTGCAGGTGCATGCGGTGGAGTTGTCGTTGGGGCTGGAGAGCAAGCTGTCGATTGGTGTGGTCGCCGACATCGATCGCCGGCGCTTGCTCGCCGCGATCAAGGTGATTGCCGAACGTCATCCGCTGCTCGACATCGAAGTGCTGACCGCGCCGCAGGACGATGTGCTGGCGATGCTGCACCGTGGCCGCGTCAGCGTCTGTCTGGCGTTTGCCGGGTTGAGCATGAACGTGCTGGAGCGTTTTCAGTTTGTCGGCAGCGAACGGATGATCGCCACGCTGGCGGCGGACAGTCCATTGTTGCAGGGGCAGGATCTGTTCCTTGAAGACCTGGTGCATGTGCGGCAGATTTTCGTCGCCAGTCGTGATTTGCCGATCAGCGAAACCCGGCCGCTGGTGGCCGAATCGCACTGGCGCACCGATACGCTGGAGGCGGCGCTGGAGATGGTTGAGGCGGGACTGGGCTGGGGCAATTTTCCGTTGTCGGTGGTGCAGCCGTGGCTGGACAGCGGGCGCTTGCAACGCCTGAATTTCCGCAACATCGAGAATGGCCTGGTGCTGCCGGTACACGCGGTGTGGCTCAAGAGCCAGCCACTGCAGAAGGGCGCGTCGGCCCTCGTCGAACTGCTCAGCCACTGAACCCGACACAGATCTCCTGTGGGAGCGTGCTTGCTCGCGAAGGCGTCGTGTCAGCTGGCATTTGCTTATCTGGCACACCGCCTTCGCGAGCAAGCTCGCTCCCACAGGGAGATTGGGTTTCACCTTGGCATTTGTGATCACCCCAGGGATTTCAGAGGTCAGGTACTCTCGCGAATCTTCAGTTCAAAACCCATGTCTTCCACCGGCCGCGCCACGCTGTTGCCGGCCATCAACGTCAACATCTGCTCCGCCGCGCGCCGGCCAATCGCCTCGCGCGGGGTGTTGATGCTGCTCAGGCGCGGCACCATGTGCTCGGACATCGGCAAGTCGTTGAAGCCGAGGATCGCCACCTGCTCGGGGATCTTGATCCCGTTGCGCAGCGCTTCGAGCAGGGCGCCCTGCGCCAGGTCGTCGTTACCAAAGAAGATCGCATCGACGTCCGGATGCGCCGCCAGCAGTTGCAGGAACAGCTCTCCGCCTAATCCCACCGACGAGGAGCGTGGGGTCAGCACTTCCAGGTCCGGGTCATAGCGCCCGGCCTTCTGCAGGGCTTTGCGAAAACCCTCGCCGCGCAACAAGGTGCGTTGATCGAGCTGTGCGCCGATATAGGCCAGACGCTTGCGACCGCGCGAGAGCAAATGCTCGGCCGCGGTTTCGCCGGCGCTGAGCTGCGAGAAACCCACGCAATTTACGCCGGCCGCGCTGTCCAGTTCCATCATGTACACGCAGGGAATGTTGCTGGCTTCAATCATCCGCCGCGAACTTTCTGTGCGATCAAATCCGGTCAACAGCAAACCACGCGGCTGATAAGCCATGTAGTTGCGCAGCAGGTTTTCTTCTTCATCGCGCGAATAGTGGAAGTTGCCGATCAGCACTTCGAAGCCCTTGGGCGTCAACACCCGATGAATGGCTTCCAGCGTGTCGATGAACAGCAGGTTGGACAGCGACGGTACCAGCACCACCACCGAATGGCTCTGCGCCGAGGCCAGGGCGCGGGCGGCAGGGTTGACCACGTAGTTGAGTTCGAGCGCGGCTTTCTGCACTTTTTCCACCAGTTCGGTGGCCACGGTGCTGACCCCGCGCAAGGCGCGGGACGCGGTAATCGGGCTCACGCCGGCAAGGCGGGCAACTTCATTAAGGGTGGGACGGCCGGTGGTGCGAGTGTTTTTATCGTTTTTAGGGGTGGTCATCGGGCGGCTTGCCAAACAAAAATCAAGGCACTAAGGTAGCGCTGTCCTGATGCAGCTGCAAATGCGTAAGCGAGGTCCTGCCTGATCCTCGCTTTTTGGCGTTGGGCGACAACCTGCTGCAACCCAAAAAAACGACAAGAAGGCGTCGGCAACTTCTGCCTGTGCACTAGAGTCATAGCTAGCAAAGGTAGCGCTGTCTGCGCGCTGAGGTGTTATATGAGTCATCCCATCACCGCCCTGGTCATCATGGGCGTTGCCGGTTGCGGCAAGACGTGCGTCAGCCAGGCCCTGTGCCAATTGAGCGGCGCCACTGCCATTGAAGGCGATACTTTTCATCCGGCCGCCAACATCGAAAAGATGAGCGCGGGGATCCCCCTGAACGACGACGACCGTGCCGGCTGGCTCGACAGCCTGTGCGTTGAGTTGCGTCGTGTCGATGCACTCGGCGAGCGTCCGGTGCTGACCTGCTCGGCGCTTAAACACAGTTATCGCGAAGTGCTGCGCAGTGCCTTGCCAGGCCTGGGCTTCGTGTTCCTTGAGCTGACCCCAGAAGTGGCTGCCGACCGCGTGTCCCATCGCCCGGGCCATTTCATGCCGGCAACGTTGATCGAAAGCCAGTTTGCCACTCTCGAATCGCCGGTCGGCGAGCCGTTGACCCTGGCGCTGAATGCTTCGATCCACAGCGTTGAAGAGCTGGCGGCCCAGGCGCACGTCTGGTGGCAGGCTCATGGTCTGAAACAGGCGGTATGAGTGTGTTGAAAGAGTTAGCGCTGTCCTCACGAATTCTGTTTAACCCGCTTTAATAACAACAACAAGCCAGGAGACACCCCCAATGTTTGGCATGTCCCACGACGCCTACCTGCTGCTCGATGCAGTGGTCACGGTAATCGGTCTGATTATCCTGATCACCAAATTCAAGATTCACCCCTTCATCGCCCTGACCATCGCGGCCGCGTTCCTCGGCCTGACGTCCGGCATGCCGATCGGCACCATCATCAAGGCGTTCCAGGACGGCTTCGGTGGCGTGCTCGGTTTCGTCGGCATCATCCTTGCGCTGGGCACCATGCTCGGCAAAATGATGGCCGAATCCGGTGGCGCCGATCAGATCGCGCAGACCCTGATCCGCGCGTTCGGCAAGGACAAAGTGCAGTGGGCAATGATGTTCGCCGCGTTCCTGGTCGGTATTCCGCTGTTCTTCGAAATCGGCTTCGTGCTGCTGATTCCGCTGGTGTTCATCGTTGCCCGACGCACCGGGGTGTCGATCATCAAGATCGGTATTCCGCTGCTCGCCGGTCTGTCTGCGGTACACGGTCTGGTGCCGCCGCACCCGGGCCCGCTGCTGGCAATCGGCGTGTTTGGTGCCGACATCGGCAAGACCATCCTCTACGGTCTGATCGTGGCGCTGCCGACCGCCATCATCGCCGGCCCGATCTTCGGTACGTTCATCGCCAAGCACATTCCCGGCACGCCGAATCAGGAACTGGTCGATCAACTGGCCCGCGAAACCGATTCGCAGAACCTGCCGAGCTTCAGCATCACCCTGGTCACTGTGCTGCTGCCGGTGTTCCTGATGCTGCTGAAAACCTTCGCTGACGTCGCGCTGCCGGACGGTCATTTCTTCCGCACCTGGATGGACATGATCGGCCATCCGATCTCGGCACTGCTGCTGGCGTTGCTGCTGTCGCTGTATACCTTCGGTCACAAGCAGGGCATCGGTTCACAGCAGATGCTCAAGTGGCTCGACGCGAGCCTGGCGCCGACCGCCGCGATCATTCTGATCATCGGTGCCGGTGGTGGCTTCAAGCAGATGCTGGTAACCAGCGGCGTGGGCGACGTGATCGGCCACATGGCGGTCAGCGCGCAGATCTCGCCGATCCTGCTGGCATGGCTGGTAGCGGCGGTGATTCGTATCGCCACCGGTTCTGCTACCGTGGCGACCATCACGGGCGCGGGCATCGTGGTGCCGGTGGTGGGGATGATTCCGGGCGTCAACCGTGAACTGCTGGTGCTGGCCACCGGTGCCGGTTCGTTGATCCTGTCCCATGTGAACGACGCCGGTTTCTGGCTGGTCAAGCAGTACTTCAACATGACCGTGGCCGAGACGTTCAAGACCTGGACAGCGATGGAAACCATCCTGTCGGTGGTGGGCCTGGGCTTCATTCTGTTGCTGTCGCTGTTCGTTTGACCTCGAACGCAAGACACAAAAAAAACCGCAGCGATGCGGTTTTTTTGTGGGCGATGATCTTTGCAAACACGGCACCTGTAGGAGCTGTCGAGTGAAACGAGGCTGCGATCTTTTTGATTGTAAAAAAACAAAGATCAAAAAGATCGCAGC
>NZ_JABULD010000174.1:0-7312 GCF_014060985.1 Pseudomonas sp. MD195_PC81_125 | reverse complement strand
TGCTCGCGAATGCGTCGGCAGGTTCAGCATCAACGTTGACTGATCCAACGCTTTCGCGAGCAGGCTCGCTCCCACATGAATTGTGCTGCGTCGTAAGGTTCTTCCTTTATTAATAACAATAGAAAGCAGAGGTCACCGGTGGAGCAAGAAGCCTGGCAGGTATTGATAGTCGAGGACGACCAGCGACTGGCCGAACTCACCCGCGAATACCTGCAAGCCAATGGATTGCGCGTGGAGATCGAAGGCAACGGTGCGCTGGCGGCGGCGCGGATCATCAAGGAACAGCCGGACCTGGTGATCCTCGACCTGATGCTGCCCGGTGAAGACGGCTTGAGCATTTGCCGCAAGGTCCGCGACCGTTACGACGGGCCGATCCTGATGCTCACCGCGCGCACCGACGATGCCGACCAGATCCAGGGCCTCGACCTCGGTGCTGACGATTACGTGTGCAAACCGGTGCGCCCACGGCTGTTGCTGGCACGGATTCAGGCTTTGCTGCGGCGCAGTGACAGCGCCGAGCTGGTCGCGGAAAAAAGCCGCCGCCTGCAATTCGGCCCGCTGGTGGTGGACAACGCCTTGCGCGAAGCCTGGCTCAGTGACAGCGGCATCGAACTGACCAGCGCCGAATTCGACCTGCTCTGGCTGCTGGTGTCGAATGCCGGACGAATCCTCTCTCGCGAAGAAATCTTCACTGCGCTGCGTGGCATCGGCTATGACGGCCAGGACCGCTCGATCGATGTGCGCATCTCGCGCATCCGCCCGAAAATCGGCGATGACCCCGATCATCCGCGCCTGATCAAGACCATCCGCAGCAAAGGCTATCTGTTCGTTCCGGAAGCCTGCGTGGATCTGGCGCTGTGAACTCGATCTTCCTGCGCATCTATGGCGGCATGTGCGCGGCGCTGATTCTGGTAGCGGTGCTTGGGGGGGCTGGCACTGCACCTGCTCAATCAGGTGCGCAGCGAGCAATACCGCGAGCGCCTGGCCCACGGCACGTTCTCGCTGATGGCCGACAACCTGCAACCGATGAACGCAACCGAGCGCCACCGGGCATTGTTGGTCTGGGAGCGCCTGCTGGGGATTCCGCTGGCGCTGAAGACGTTTTCCGAGACCGATCTGGACCTCTCTCAGCGCGCCCGGGTGCAGCGCGGTCAGGCACTTGTGGAGCAGACCGGTCCGCATGCGGCGCGGGTCTATCGACTGGTCAGCGACAAGGAACAGTTGCTGCTGACCGGCGATGTCCAGCAGATCAGCGAACAACTGGCCCGTGCGACTATTTACCTGCTGGCCGATGAACTGGTGCGGGTGCCGGTTGGCGAACAGCCCAAGCGGCTGGCGCAGTTAAAGGAGGAGAAAGGTTTCGGTTTTGATTTGCGCCTGGTCACGGTCAACGAGGCCGACATGGACGAAGACCAGAGCCGCCGTGTGTCCGAGGGCGATACGGTGATGGCGCTGGGCAAGGGCGGGGACTCGATCCGGGTGTTTGCCGGCATGGTCGGCACGCCGTGGGTGCTGGAAATCGGTCCGCTGTATCAGATGAATCCGTACCCGCCGCAATGGCTGGTGCTGATTGCGGCCCTCGGCCTGAGCCTGATCGGGCTGATCGTTTATCTGTTGGTGCGCCAGCTCGAACGACGTCTGCGCGGTCTCGAAGCCGCCGCCACGCGCATCGCCAAGGGCAGTCTGGAAACCCGAGTGCCGGCTCGTGGCGCTGACTCGGTGGGGCGGCTGGCGGCAGCGTTCAATGGCATGGCCGAGCACTTGCAGCAGTTGCTGGCGATCCAGCGCGAACTGGTGCGCGCGGTGTCCCATGAGTTGCGTACACCCGTGGCGCGTCTGCGGTTCGGGCTGGAGATGATCGGCTCGGCCACCACCCCGCAGGCGCTGGAAAAGTACCGCGAGGGCATGGATCACGACATCGAGGATCTCGATAAGCTGGTGGACGAAATGCTCACCTACGCGCGGCTGGAGCAGGGGTCACCCGCGCTGACCTTTCAACGCATCGACCTCGATGCGCTGGTCAATCAAGTCATCGAAGAACTGGCGCCGTTACGTGCCGAGGTCACTGTACAACGCGGGTTGTGCCTGTCCGCTGCCGATAATGACGGCGCCTGGGTCGAGGCCGAGCCGCGCTTCCTGCACCGCGCGTTGCAGAATCTGGTGAGCAACGCGATGCGCCATGCGCACTCGCACGTCACGGTGAGTTATCAGGTTGGACAGTTGCGCTGCCGGGTGGATGTCGAGGATGACGGGCCGGGTGTGCCGGAGTCAGCGTGGGAGCGCATCTTCACGCCGTTCCTGCGTCTGGATGACAGCCGCACACGGGCGTCGGGCGGGCATGGGCTGGGTCTGTCGATTGTGCGGCGGATCATTCACTGGCATGACGGGCGGGCGCTGATCAACAAGAGCAAGAGTCTGGGTGGGGCCTGTTTCAGTCTGAGCTGGCCGAGGAATCAGGAACGCCGCTGAGTTTTGTGCTGGTTTTGCCGGCCGCAATCGCTGGCAAGCCGGCTCCCACATTGTCCGGGGGCAGCACACGTTTTGGATACACCCCTGAAACCTGTGGAAGCTGGCTTGCCAGTGATGGGGACTTACCGGCGCTGAAAAATCTTCAGGCAGGAATGCTGACCAGACTCAACAACTGCCCATCCTGCACCCCGAACTGCGCGTCCAGCTCGGTGCCATGACGCCATTCACCTGAAAGATCGGTCAGCAAGCGCAAGCGAACCTGACCCTGCTCCGTCCACTCCAGCACCTCGGCGTGCTCGAAATAAAAGCGCTTCTGCACAATCGGGTACAGCGCCTTGAACAGGCTCTCTTTCACCGAAAACGTCAGGGTCACCCACAACCCCAGTTGCTCTCGCGAGCCGGCGGCCATGCGCTGCAATTCCGCTGGCGTGAGGATCTCCCCGGCCAGGCGTTCGGCGCGCTCGCTGTCGAGCAGGTTTTCCAGATCCATGCCCAAGCCGCGCCAGTGCCGCTTGTTGGCGACAATCGCCGCCGCGTGTCCGGTGCTGTGGGTGATCGAGCCGCAGATGTGCGCCGGCCACACCGGCGCCCGGTCTTCGCCAATCGCCGGAATCACATTTGAGCCTTCCAGTTGCTGCAGCGCAGCCCGGGCACAAATCCGCCCGGCGAGAAACTCGGCCTGCCGTTTGGCCACCGAGCGCTGAACGCTCGGCGGCGGCTCGATGGCGCTGCGCTGGAAGTCATCGCCGAGCAGTTGCTTCGGATCGAAACGGGTGCTGAGCAGGACGGTGTCAGGCAACACGTTGGGCAACGGCCAATGGGCGTCGAGCGGGGTGCAGCAGGCGGGGAGGGGCGGGCTGGAATTCATGGCGGGCATTTTGCCGGTTGGCGCGGATGCTGGGTAGAGCCAAAACCTGTATCAGGCGTCGCTGACCCTGTAGGAGCTGCCGAAGGCTGCGATCTTTTTGATCTTGCTTCTTAAGATCAAGAACAAAAGATCGCAAGCCTTCGGCAGCTCCTACAGGGGGCGAAGTGGGTCAGCTGAAGATTTTCTGGAAGAACGCCTTCATGTCCGCCCAGGATTTTTCATCGGCCGCTTTGTTGTAGCCGATATCCGGGCCACCGTGATCGCCGTGGCTCAAGCGATCGGCATCCGGATTGGTGAAACCGTGCCTGGCGCCGTTGAGGCTGACGAATCTGTAGTCGGCGCCGGCCTTGTCCATTTCGGATTTGAACGCGGTGACGTTGTCGGCAGTGACCATGCTGTCCAGCGCGCCGTGTTCGACCAGAATTTTCGCCTTCACACTGCCGGGCGTCGCCGGGGTGGTGGTCGCCAGCGCACCGTGGAAACTCACCACGCCCGCCAGCGGCTCGCCCTGACGCGCGGCGTTGAGCACCACGCCACCGCCGAAGCAGTAACCGATGGCGGCGATTTTATTGACGTCGGTCTGCGGCTGCTTTTTCAGCAGATTCAACCCGGCCTCGAAGCGCTTGCTGGACGCAGCGGCATCCTGGGTCGCGGCCTGCATGAACGCCATCGCATCTTTCGGGTGCTCGGTGTTCTTGCCCTCGCCATACATGTCGATTGCCAAGGCGCTGTAGCCCAGTTCGGCGAGGTCGCGGGCGCGGCGTTTGGCGTAATCGTTCAGGCCCCACCATTCATGCACCACCACCACGCCCGGGCGTTTGCCCTTGATCGCGTCGTCGTAAGCGTAATAACCGATCAGTCGGGTGCCGTCGGCACTCTGGTAGGGAATCTCCTGAGTCTTGATCGCGGCGTTGGCCAGACTGCTGGCGGCGAGCAAGGCGAGGGCGAGGAACAGGCGCATGGTCGGTCTCCTTATCGAAAGTGGTCAGAACAGCCTAGTCGATTTGATTCAGCGCAGGTTCAGAGAGTGTTCAGGGCAGGTACAGGGGCAGGTCAGTAACCTTGCGCCATACCCAAACAGCACTGTGAAAGAGGAAACGCGATGAATCGTCTGAACAAACTGCTGCTGGCTTTTACCTTGTTGGGCTCCAGCCTTGCGGCACATGCCGATGACACCAGCAACTTCGCCGGCCTGACCTTTGGCCAGACCAGTGACAAGGTCAAAAAGTCCCACGCGCTGAACGACAACCTTGGCCACCCGGACGCCAGCGGTGCAATCGACGGCAACAACACCTACGGCGTGCGCCTCGGTCAGCAAAACTCGCAAGGTCGCTACTACGCCACCTACGACAACGTGTCCGGTTCGCACAATGGCATTAAACTGCGCCAGGAAAATCTACTGGGCAGTTACGATCTGTTCTATCCAGTGGGCGGCAGCACCAAGCTGTTCGGCGGCGCCACGGCCGGTTTGACCAAGCTGACTCAGGATTCGCCAGGCTACAGCCGTGACAGCGACATCGGGTACGCCGTCGGTGGTCAGTTCGGTGTGCTGCAACAGGTGGCGCAGAATGTGTCGGTCGAACTCGGCTACCGTTACCTGATGAGCAACGCCAGCACTGAAATGAAAGAGAGCGGTGGCAGCAAGCAAGGCTCGCTGGACTTGACCAGCAGCGCCCAGACTTACCTGTCGGCGAACTACGCTTTCTAAAGCGCGGTTCGCTCTAGACCCTGTGGGAGCGAGCTTGCTCGCGAAAGCGGTCTATCAGTCGACAGCACTGTTGGCTGATACATCGCCTTTGCGAGCAAGCCCGCTCCCACACATGCGTTGTTGGAGTTTTTGATTTGCCCGGGAGAGCGTTATGAAGCTGTTGGTCGTCGAAGATGAAGCGCTGTTGCGCCATCACCTGCAAACCCGCCTGACGGAGAGTGGCCACGTGGTCGAGTCCGTGGCCAATGCCGAAGAGGCGCTGTACCAGACCGGACAGTTCAACTTCGATCTGGCGGTGATCGACCTCGGTCTGCCCGGCATGGGCGGTCTGGACCTGATTCGCCAGTTGCGTTCGAGCGGCAAGACCTTTCCGATCCTGATTCTCACTGCCCGTGGCAATTGGCAGGACAAGGTCGAGGGCCTCGCCGCCGGTGCCGACGACTACGTGGTCAAGCCGTTCCAGTTCGAAGAACTCGATGCGCGCCTCAACGCCTTGCTGCGTCGCTCCAGCGGCTTCACCCAGTCGACCATCGTCGCCGGGCCGTTGTTGCTTGATCTCAATCGCAAGCAGGCGTCACTGGATGAAGAGCCGCTGGCGCTGACCGCCTACGAATACCGCATCCTCGAATACCTGATGCGCCACCACCAGCAAGTGGTGCCCAAGGATCGCCTGATGGAACAGCTCTATCCGGACGACGACGAGCGTGATCCGAACGTGATCGAAGTGCTGGTCGGCCGCTTGCGCCGCAAGCTCGAAGGCCCGGGCGGGTTCAAGCCGATCGATACCGTGCGTGGTCTCGGCTACCTGTTCAATGAGCGCTGCACTTGATTCGTTCTCTTCGCGTTCGCTTGATGCTCGCCGCCACCACGTTGGCGGTGTTGTTCATGCTCGGCTTGCTGCCGGCCATGCAGGGCGCGTTCAGCCTGGCACTGCAGGACTCGATCGAGCAGCGCCTGGCGTCGGACGTCACCACGCTGATCTCGGCGGCACGCGTCGACAGTGGTCATCTGGTGATGCCGGCGCAACTGCCGGATGAGCGCTTTAATCTTACCGACAACCGCCTGCTCGGCTACATCTACGACCGCGAAGGCAAACTGGTCTGGCGCTCGAAAGGTACGCAGGAAGAGCAGATCAACTACAAGCCGCGTTACGACGGCATGGGTAACGAGTTCGCGCGGATCCGCGAGAGCAACGGCCAGGAGTTTTTCGTCTACGACGTCGAAGTCAAACTGCTCGGCGGCAAGAGCGCGGCTTTCAGTATCGTTGCGCTGCAACCGGTGCGCGAATATGAAAACACCCTTGAAGGCCTGCGCGAGAACCTCTATCTGGGCTTCGGCGCTGCCTTGTTGGTGCTGCTGGCGCTGTTGTGGATCGGCCTGACCTGGGGCCTCAAGGCGCTGCGTCGGCTGAGTCAGGAACTCGACGAAATCGAAAGCGGCACCCGCGAAAGCCTCACCGAACAGCACCCGCGCGAACTGCTGCGCCTGACCGGCTCGCTCAACCGTTTGCTGCACAGTGAACGCCAGCAACGCAGCCGTTACCGCGACTCTCTCGATGACCTGGCGCACAGCCTGAAAACCCCGTTGGCGGTGTTGCAAGGGGTCAGTGAAGACATGGCCCAACGCCCGGAAGATCGCGATCAAGCCTGGGTGCTGCAAACCCAGATCGAACGCATGAGCCAGCAAATCAGCTATCAACTGCAACGGGCCAGCCTGCGCAAAAGCGGTCTGGTGCGCCATCAGGTGCGGCTGCGGCCGGTGCTCCAGAGCCTGTGCGATACGCTGGACAAGGTTTACCGCGACAAACATGTTCGAGTGGCGTTCGACCTGCCGGAGCAATGTTATGTGCCGATCGAACAGGGCGCGTTGCTGGAGATGATGGGCAACCTGCTGGAAAACGCTTATCGCCTGTGCCTGAGCGAAGTGCGCATCAGCGTGCGCGAGAGCCTGACCGGTATCGAGTTGTGCATCGAAGACGACGGCCCCGGCGTGCCGCCGAATCAGCGCGCGCGAATCCTTGAGCGCGGCGAACGACTGGATCGTCAGCATCCGGGGCAGGGCATCGGGCTGGCGGTGGTCAAGGACATCATCGAAAGCTACAACGCCAAGCTAATGCTCGGGGGATTCGCCGATGGGCGGGGCGGCATTCAGGATTCAGTTTCCTGCGGTTTAGGTGTTGGTCTTTCGGGCGCCATCGCTGGCAAGCCAGCTCCCACAGTGTCCGAGTCGTATACAAATTCCTTGAACGACATCAAAACCTGTGGGAG
>NZ_JABULD010000600.1:0-3327 GCF_014060985.1 Pseudomonas sp. MD195_PC81_125 | reverse complement strand
AGCTCCTACAAGTTCCGCACCCCATTTGGCGAACGAATGTGAGACTGTAGGAGGCTGCCGCAGGCTGCGATCTTTTGACCTTATCAGGCCAGCAGCTTTTCCAGCTGCGCCGTGGTATCGACCGCCCCCATGGTCCGCGCCGCATCCAGCGCGGTGATGCCATTGGCATCTTTGGCTTGCGGATCCGCGCCTTTGCCGATCAGGTAATCGACGATTTCAACGCGGTTGAACATCGCCGCCATCATCAACGCCGTGCGCCCGTCAAAGGACGAACCTTCGATCTCGGCACCCGCTTCCACCAGCGCCTTGACCACCGCCAGATCGCCCTTGAACGCGGCGCCGGCAATCGGGCTCTGGCCGTTGCCGTTACGCATTTCCGGGTCAGCCTTGTGCTTGAGCAGCACCTGCACCGCGTCGACGTGGCCGTAGTAACTGGCGAGCATCAAGAGCGTATCGCCCTTGCTGTTTTTCAGATTCACCGGCAAACCGGCGCTGATCAGCCGATCAAGCATCAGCGCATCACCTTCGCGCGCCTTGTTGAACACCTGCTCGGTGAATTCGGCAGCTTCTTCAGGGGTCATCTGGCGGCTTTGGTCAGACATGGGCAACTCCACTTTCGGTTATTCGCAAAGCCGACAGTTTCCCGAGCGCGACGATAGCTGTCACCCCCTTTTTCTCAAGTCCTGCCATAGCCAATCTCAATAGCGGTACTTGCCCTGATGAATATCGGCCAGCACCTGATCCGTCACCTGCACGTAAGTCTGGGTGCCGGGCAACCAGGCATAGATTGGGTCATCCCCCGTCTGGGCGGGGTCGAAGCCTTCGTTTTTCAAACGGGTCTTCTGGTATTTGAACGTCCCGGTGGTCTCCATTTTCACCTTCACCCGCAGGAACAGCGGTACCGCATACGCCGGCATACGCTGACGGGCGAACGCGAGCAATTCAGTGAAATCCAGGGTCGCCAGTGACTCGGCGGGCGTAATGGCGGCCATCCCGGCGCGACCGTTGGTGTTGCGCACTTCTACACCGTAGGCCACCGCCTCGGAAATGTGCGGATGCTGCAACAACAGGTTTTCCACTTCCGTGGTCGAGACGTTTTCGCCCTTCCAGCGGTAGGTATCGCCGAGGCGATCGACAAACTGCGCATGGCCGAAACCGATATTGCGCAGCAAGTCGCCGGTATTGAAGAAGCGGTCGCCCTTGCTGAACACATCGTGCAGCACCACTTTGGCGGTTTTCTCTGGGTCGGTGTAGCCGTCCAGCGGGGCCTTTTCGTCGATCCGTGCCAGTAGCAAGCCCTGCTCGCCCTTGCCGACCTTGCGCATGAAGCCGTTGGCGCTGCGCAGCGGCTGCCCGCTGTCGTGGTCGTAAGCCACCAGTTCCCAGGCCATCAGCGAGAAACCAATGGTGTTGTCGAAGTTGAGAATGTTGCTGAAGCCGATATTGCCATCACTCGCCGCGTACAGTTCGCAGATGTGCTCGACGGCAAACCGGGTCTTGAACTCGGCCCAGGCGCCGGGACGCAAGCCGTTGCCGATCATCTTGCGCACGGCGTGACGGCTGTCATCGGCGCTGGGCGGCTGATCGACCAGGTAGCGGCACAATTCGCCGACATACCCGAGCGTGGTCGCGTTATAGCGACGCACGTCCGGCCAGAACTGGCTGGCGCTGAACTTGCGGCGGATGGCGAACCCGGAAGCGCCATTGATCGCCGAGCCCCAGCACACGCAGAGGCCAGTGGCGTGGTACAGCGGCAAGGTGCAATAGACGACGTCGTCGGGCGTCATGTTCAGAGCGATCATGCCGAAGCTGGCCGAGCTGCGCATCCAGCGGCCGTGCTTGAACACCCCGGCCTTGGGCAGGCCGGTGGTGCCGGAGGTGTAGATGTAAAAACACGGGTCGTTAAAGAACACTTCGCCGCTGCTGGGCGGGTTGTCACCGCGCGCATCGGCGCTGGCACTGATCAGGTTGATGTAGCCCTCGGGCGCAATGCCCGGGTGGCTGTAGGTGTCGCGGTCAGCGATAAACCAGGTGCGCTGCGCCGGGATCGACACCTGCTCGCGGATCGCGGCAAACGCCGGTTGCAGTTCTTCACCGAGCACGATCGCCACCGGCGCTACCAGATTGATGCTGTGAATCAGCGTGTCGCGGGTCTGCGAAGTATTGAGCAGCGCACTGACCGCGCCGAGTTTGGCCAGGGCCAGAATGGTCACCAGCAGTTCCGGGCGGTTTTCGATGAACACCGCGACCACATCGCCCTTGCCGATGCCCTGCGTACTCAAATAGTGGGCGATGCGATTGGCCCACTGGTTGACCTGCGCGTAGGTCAGCAAGACGTTGTCCTGCAGGATCGCCAGGCCTTCAGGGTTACGCAGGGTTGCCTGCTCGAAGGTCCAGCCGAGGCCACACGTTTGGGTCGGATCCGTGACGTTGGCGACTTTCATGCCTTTGACCACCCGCGGGATGGCTTTGGCGATTGTCGGCAGTTTGCGGAGCATCATGCTCCAGGTAATCGTGTCGCTCGGCGCGTGACGCATGGCAGTTCCCCGTTCGACCTGGCTGGCCGGTTTCTTATTGTTCGGGCCGTGGCATGACCTGCGTTGCGGGCAAGGTCGGGATCGAAAATACGACAGCGCTTCTCAAGCTGTACACGCGGTTTTTGCAATGTTTTGTATCCGCCCGCTCATGCCTGGCAGCGGAGATTGCGCCTTTGCCATTTGGTTCCGTCCAACTGAAGAGAATCCCGCAAAATGCAGGATGCACGATGGCCATTCATGCAGTTTGCACGACCCGTGCAAATTTCATGATTTTTAAGCCATTGATTTTAAAGGATTTTTTATTTTTCAAATGCTGGCACAATCGCTGCAACCTCCTGTGCATGCTTGCCCTTCAAGTGCATACGGAGCTGAAAGACATGAGCCTGATTCAAGAAAAATTTACCTCCCTGTTCTCCAACTTCAACGTCACCACTGCACCGCGTCCTGATGGCGGGATTTTGCTGACCTTGCGCAGCAGCGAAGGCAAAGTGTTCAAGCGCGCCTTGACCTACCAGCAAATGCACAACGCCGACCAACTGTCGTGGGCAATCAGCGCCATCCGTCGTGACTTGGCAGAAGAAGCCAGTGAACTGCCGCAGATTGCAATGCTGCAAAGCCAGCAGCGTTTTGCCCTGCCGACGTATCACTCGCTGTAAAAATGTAAACGCATTAAAACAAAAAAAGGCCGTGGAGCATCTGCTCCACGGCCTTTTTGTTTGTACGCAATTCTTATGTAGGAGCTGCCGAAGGTGCGATCTTTTGATCTTGATCTTTTAAATCAAAGTCAAAA
>NZ_JABULD010000435.1:0-9902 GCF_014060985.1 Pseudomonas sp. MD195_PC81_125 | reverse complement strand
TCCCACAGTTGAAATGCATTCCCCTGTGGGAGCGAGCCTGCTCGCGAAGAGGCCGTTACAGGCTAGGCAGCAATTTCGCCGGAACCCATTCGCTCAAGCAGCGCGAAGCCAACAACTCGGTCGCCGCATTGATGTCCGGGGCAAAGAAGCGATCCTTCTCATAAAACGGCACTTCGCGCCGCAGAATCGCCCGCGCCTGTTCCAGCTTGGCCGAGGTCTTCAGACCGTTGCGCAGGTCCAGCCCCTGCACCGCCGCCAGCCACTCCACCGCGAGAATCCCGCGGGTGTTTTCGGCCATTTCCCACAGGCGCTTGCCGGCGGCCGGGGCCATCGACACGTGGTCTTCCTGGTTGGCCGAGGTCGGCAGGCTGTCGACCGAATGCGGATGGGCCAGCGCCTTGTTCTCGCTGGCCAGTGCCGCGGCGGTCACCTGAGCGATCATGAAGCCCGAGTTGACGCCGCCATTGGCCACCAGGAACGGCGGCAGTTGCGACATGTGCTTGTCCATCATCAGCGAGATGCGGCGCTCGCTCAGCGAGCCGATTTCAGCGATGGCCAGGGCCATGTTGTCGGCGGCCATGGCCACCGGTTCGGCATGGAAATTACCGCCGGAAATCACATCGCCTTCAGCCGCGAACACCAACGGGTTGTCGGAGACGGCGTTGGCTTCGATGGCCAGCACTTCGGCGGCCTGACGGAACTGGGTCAGGCAAGCGCCCATGACTTGCGGCTGGCAGCGCAGCGAATACGGATCCTGCACCTTCTCGCAGTTCTGGTGCGAATCGGAGACTTCGCTGCGCTCGCCGAGCAGATCGCGATATGCGGCGGCTGCATCAATCTGGCCTTTCTGACCGCGAGCGGCGTGAATACGTGCATCGAACGGCGAGCGAGAACCGAGCACCGCTTCCACCGTCAGACCGCCGATTGCCAGCGCACCGGCAAACAGGTCTTCACCTTCAAACAGACCGCGCAGGGCAAATGCGGTGGACACCTGAGTGCCGTTGAGCAGCGCCAGACCTTCTTTCGCCGCCAGGGTCAGCGGGGTCAGACCTGCGACTTTCAGCGCCTCGGTCGCCTCCATCCATTCACCCTTGTAGCGCGCCTTGCCCTCGCCGAGCAGCACCAGCGACATGTGCGCCAGCGGTGCCAAGTCACCGGAGGCGCCGACCGAACCTTTGAGCGGAATGTGCGGGTACACCTCGGCGTTGATCAGTGCGATCAGCGCGTCGATCACCACGCGGCGGATGCCGGAGAAACCACGGCTGAGGCTGTTGACCTTGAGCACCATGATCAGCCGCACCAGTTCATCGCTGATCGGCTGACCGACGCCGGCGGCGTGGGACAGCACCAGCGAGCGCTGGAGGTTTTCCAGGTCTTCACTGGCGATGCGGGTCGAGGCCAGCAGGCCGAAACCGGTGTTGATGCCGTAGGCGGTACGGTTCTCGGCGAGGATCTGCTCGACACACGCAACGCTGGCCTCGATCTGCGCGGAGGCGCTGTGGTCGAGGGTCAGCTTGACCGGTTGCTGATAAACGTCACGCAGTTGGGCCAGGCTCAATTGGCCGGGAATCAGGTTCAGCGCAGTCATTTAAATGCTCCTGTTTAGGCATTGTTATTAACTACCAGTCGCTCCGGAGCATTCCGTTATCCGTCGTTTCTCGTCTTGTGGACGATCCACGCCTTGGCACGCTGGTATGGGTATTGTCAGTGCAGATTCGGTAATACGTTGTGCAGCGAATCCGGGTGTTTCAGAACGCTTGCGGCGGCAGCGATGTCCGGCGCCAGCCAGCGATCCTGATCGTAGGCCGGGACGGTTTCACGCAGCAGGCGCCACGCCCGGTCGGTGCCCGCGCCAAAGCGCTGCTCCTTGAGAAATTCAAAGGCCTGCGCCGCCAGCAGGTACTCGATGGCGAGGATCTGCGTGCAGTTTTCGAGGGCACGGTGCAGCTTCAGCGCAGCGCTGGTGCCCATGCTCAAGTGGTCTTCCTGCAGGCCCGAGGTGACGTAGTTGTCGAGCACCGCCGGTTGCGCCAGTTGGCGGTTCTCGGCACACAGCGAGGCGGCGACGTATTGCACGATCATCATCCCGGAGTTCACCCCCGGATTGGCCACCAGAAACGCCGGCAGACCGCTGACGTGCGGGTTGACCAGGCGATCGAGGCGACGCTCGGCAATCGAGCCGATTTCAGCCATGGCAATCGCCAGCAGATCCGCTGCCATCGCCACTGACTGGCCGTGCGGGTTAGCCTGCGACATCACCCGGAAGTTGTCCGGCGTGCCCAGCAGCAACGGGTTATCGGTGCAGCCATTGAGTTCGGCTTCCACCTGCCTGATCGCATGTTCCAGTTGATCGCGCGCTGCGCCGTGCACCTGCGGGATCGAGCGGATGCTCAACGCATCCTGAGTGCGAATGCCCTTGCTGGTCGCGATCACTTCACTGCCATCGAGTAACGCACGCAGATTGCTCCCGACCTGCTGCATGCCCGGGTGCGGCTTGAGCGCGATGATCTCGGCGTCGAACGCGGCGATCTGACCGCGCTGGGCTTCGAAGCTCATGGCGCCGATCACGTCGGCCCATTGCACCAGGCGCGTCGCATCGGCAATCGCCAGGCAGCTGAGGCCGGTCATGCACGGCGTGCCGTTGACCAGGCACAAACCGTCCTTCGCGCCGAGCTGCACCGGTTGCAAGCCTTCTTCGGCCAACGCCTGCTGCGCCGAGATGATTTGCCCGCGATAGCTGACATGGCCCACGCCCAGCAGCGCGATGCCGATGTGCGCCATGTGCGTCAGGTAACCCACCGAGCCTTGCGCCGGCACCTGCGGGGTGATGCCACGATTGAGCAGCGCCAGCAACGCTTCGACCACGCGGCGATGAATACCGGACTTACCATGGCTGTAGTTGTGAATCGCCGCGCAGATGATCGCGCGGGTCTGTTCATCGGGCAGCACCGGGCCGACACCGCAGGCGTGACTGAGCAAGGTGTTGCGCGAGAGCTGGCTGAGTTGTTCGTCCTTCAGCGAGACATTGGACAAACCACCCAGGCCGGTATTGACGCCATAAGCGCGCTCGCCGCTTTCGACGATGCGCTGGACGATGCCCTGAGCGTTTTCGATGCGTGCCCAGGTTTCGCTCGACAGTTCCAGTTGCGCGCCGTGACGGGCGACGGCGACCACGTCCTGCCAATGCAGGGGGTTGCCGGTGATGATGATTTTTTCAGCCTGGGACATCTAAAACCTCATACCAATTCTGTTGATACACCCTGTGGCGAGGGGATTTATCCCCGATGGGCTGCGCAGCAGCCCCAAAACCTTCAGCCAGGATGTTTCAGGTGCACCGCATGCAATGTTTGGGGGCGGCTTCGCCACCCATCGGGGATAAATCCCCTCGCCACAAAGGCAATCCATTTCAGACTACTGCCGCCCGCCGCTGCACGAACCGGTCAACATACTCATCCGCCGGCGAATGCAGGATCTCTCTCGGGGTGCCAACCTGAATCAGGCGGCCGTCCTTGAGGATCGCGATGCGGTTGCCGATGCGCACGGCCTCGTCGAGGTCGTGGGTAATGAAGACGATGGTTTTGTGCAGGGTCTTTTGCAGCTCCAGCAACTGGTCCTGCATCTCGGCGCGGATCAGCGGATCGAGCGCACTGAACGCTTCGTCCATCAGGATGATGTCGGTGTCCGCCGCCAAGGCACGGGCCAGGCCCACGCGCTGACGCATGCCGCCGGAGAGCTGGTGCGGGTATTTGTTTTCGTAGCCTTTGAGGCCCACGGTGTTGATCCAGTGCAGCGCACGTTCGGCGCACAGTTGCTTGCTCTCGCCGCGCACTTTCAGGCCGTAGGCGACGTTCTCGATCACGGTCTTGTGCGGCAGCAGGCCGAAGCTCTGGAACACCATGCTGATCTTGTGCCGGCGAAATTCGCGCAGCGCTTCCATGTCGTATTGCAGGATGTCCACGCCGTCGACCAGGATCGCGCCGCTGGTGGGGTCGATCAGGCGATTGAAGTGGCGCACCAGCGTCGACTTGCCCGAGCCGGACAGCCCCATGATCACGAAGATCTCGCCAGTGCCGATGCTCAGCGACAGGTCGTTGACCCCGACCACACAACCGGTTTCGTTCAGCACCTGATCCTTGGTCTTGCCCTGGCCAACCATCGCCAGTGCGTCTTTGGCGCGGTTGCCGAAAATCTTGAAGACGTTTTTTGACTTCGATCTTGCTCACGGTTGCGTTGTTCATTTGCTCACCTCATGCCGTGGCCGACCGTACGCCTGAGTAATGCGGTCGATGACCACTGCGAGAATCACGATCGCCAGACCGGCTTCGAGGCCGCGTCCGACGTTGAGGGTCTGAATGCCCACCAGTACGTCTTCACCCAGACCTCGGGCGCCGATCATCGAGGCGATCACCACCATCGACAGGGCCATCATCGTGGTCTGGTTGATCCCGGCCATGATGCTCGGCAGGGCCAGCGGCAGTTGCACACCGAACAGTTGCTGCCAGCGGTTGGCACCGAAGGCGTTGATCGCTTCCATCACTTCACCGTCGACCTGGCGAATGCCCAGATCGGTCAGGCGGATCAACGGCGGCGCGGCATAGATCACCGTGGCGAAAATCGCCGGGACCTTGCCCAGGCCGAACAGCATCAGCACCGGAATCAGGTACACGAAGCTGGGCATGGTCTGCATGATGTCGAGCAGCGGCATCAGCACCGAACGCAGTCGATTGCTGCGCGCCGAGAGAATCCCCAGCGGAATGCCGATCAGCACCGAAATGATCGTCGCGACCATCATCAGCGCCAGCGTCTGCATGAGTTTGTCCCACAGGCCGACAGCGCCCACCAGGAACAGCAGACCGACGATGACGGCGGTGGTCACGACTTTACGCGTGGCGTGCCAGGCGACCACACCGACGATCGCCAGCATCAACCACCACGGCGCCGCACGCAGCAGGCCTTCGAGGTTGACGATGGCCCACAGCAGCGTGTCCGAGATGTGGCGGAACACATCACCATAATTGGTGACCAGCGAATCGACCCAACCGTTGACCCAGTCGGCGATGGAAAAGGTAAAGCTTTCGGGAAACATAAGCGGCTCTCAATCAGAAATCTCAATCAAGCGATGACGGCATATCTCCCGGCCAGCCTCACGGTTAGCCGGGAGGTATCGACCTACAGCGCCGCGTCGATTTTCTTGGCTGCGTCGTCACTGACCCACGCGTGCCAGACCTCAGGATGTTCCTTGAGGAAGATTTTCGCCAGTTTTGGCGACTCGATACGTTCCTTCGCCATGCGGCCCAGGTTCTGGTTCAGCAGATCAATCGGCAGATTGACTTTTTCCAGCACGGCCACCAGTTCCGGCGCCTGTTCGTGGAAGGTTTTCGACAGACCGACCTTGATGCTCACGCTCTTGTCGACGCCCGGTTTTTCTTCAAGTTTGACGGCGTCGATCTGGCCCATCAGCGGGGTTGGCGACCAGTAGTAGAACAGGATCGGCTCGCCACGCTTGTAGCTCGACAGCACCGCCGCATCCAGCGCCGGGCCGGTGCCCGGACGGAAGTTGGTGTAGCTGTTTTCCAGGCCGTAGCTCTTGAGCATTTCGCTGTTGTCCAGCTCACAGGTCCAGCCCGCCGGGCAGTTGTAGAAACGGCCCTTGGACGGCTCTTCGGCGTCCTTGAAAATCGTCGCGTATTTGCCCAGATCGGCAATGTTTTTCAGGTCCGGGGCTTTTGCCTCGATCTTGCGTTTGGCGTCGCCTTCGATCACGTAGCGCGGCACGTACCAGCCTTCGATAGCGCCGACGATCGGGGCGCCGACACCGACGACTTTGCCGGCCTTCTCAGCCTTGTTCCAGACTTCGCTGCGACCGACCCACTCTTCGGCGAACACTTGAATGTCGTTGCTGCTCAAGGCGTTTTCCATGGTGATGGAGTTGCCCGGCAGGCTGTCGGTCTTGCAGTCGTAACCTTTCTCCAGCACCACTTGCAGCACGTCGGTCAGCAACATGCCGCTTTCCCAGTTCAGGCCGGCGAATTTCACCGGTTTGCCGGATTCGCACCAGCCGGCCGCCTGGGTGGCGCCGGCACTGGCCAGCAGGCCCATGGACAGCAGTGTGGTGAGCAGGGTCTTGTTCGATTTCATTATTGCGACGCTCCTAATCATGAATTGGCTTACGGCAGTCAAGAGGCATCCAGCCCTGTCCACGTCCAATCAGGCCTGCGCCGCAGCGCGCCCGGCCCCACTTTTTTCAGGTTGTACAACACTGTTCTGCTCGAGCGGCAAAATCAGTTGATCAGGCACCGAGCCGTGCCATTTTTTCGCGCACAGGTAATACAGCGCGGCAGGCAGCACCAGGCCGATGATCCAGGAAATATCCACGTCACCGAGGGCAGCCACCAGCGGGCCGGTGTAGAACTTGGTGGAGATGAACGGCAGCTGCACCAGCACACCGAACACATAGACGCTGATCCCGAGCAGGTTCCAGCGGCCATAGCGACCATTCGGATTGGCCAGCGCCGGTACGTCATAGCGCTCACGAGTGATGCAGTAGTAGTCGACCAGGTTGATCGCGCTCCATGGCGTGAAGAACGCCAGCAGGAACAGGATGAACGACTTGAACGCACCGAGGAACGAATGCTGGCCAAGCAGTGCGATCAGGGTCGCCGCACCGACAATCACCAGCACGAATACCAGACGCTGCAGGCGGGTGACCGTCAAATGCCCACGGAAGCCGCTGATGATCGTGGCGATGCACATGAAGCTGCCGTAAGAGTTCAACGTCGAGATGGTGACCTTGCCGAAGGCGATGCTGAAGTACAGCAGCGCCGCCGTGGCACCGGTGCCGCCCAGCCCGACGATGTAGGCCACTTCATGCCCGGCGAACTGGCCGTTGGCCGACGCCGCGGCGAATACGCCGAGGACCATCGCCACCTGCGCGCCGATGACCGAACCTGCGCCAGCGGCAAAGAAGGTTTTCACCGAGGAAACCTTGCTCGGCAAGTAACGCGAATAGTCCGCCACATACGGGCCGAAGGCGATCTGCCAGGACGCCGCGAGCGACACCGCCAGCAAGAAGCTGCTCCAGCTGAAGTGGCGGATCTGCAACAGGGCGCCCACATCCACCTGGCTCAGCAGGCGGCTGAACAGATACACGAAGGCAATCACGCCAATGACGCTGGCAACGCGACCGATCCAGTGGATCACCCGATAACCGAGCACAGTGACCACCACGATGACGCTGGCGAACAGCAGGATGCCAACCGTGTCGCTGACGCCAAACAACTGGCCCAGCGCCTGGCCGGAAAGCACCGTACCGGTGGCGGTGAAACCCAGGTACATCAGGCACACCAGCACGATCGGGATCGCCGCGCCATACACGCCGAACTGCACCCGGCTGGAAATCATCTGCGGCAAGCCAAGCTTCGGCCCTTGCGCCGCGTGCAGCGCCATCACGCCGCCGCCGAGCAGTTGACCGATCAACAGACCGATCAACGACCAGAACACATCCCCGCCCAGCACCACGGCCAGGGCCCCGGTAACAATCGCGGTGATTTGCAGATTCGCACCCATCCACAGGGTGAACTGGCTCAACAGACGACCGTGTCTTTCCGCTTCCGGGATGTAGTCGATCGAACGCCTTTCGATCAACGGTTTGTTACCTGCACGATCGGGGGTTACAGCCATGATTCAACCTCTGTGGATTGTTATTCTGGGTTGGTTCCTACACCTGTAGGAGCTGTCGAGTGAAACGAGGCTGCGATCTCTTGACCTTAAAAAATCAACATCAAAAGATCGCACCTTCGGCAGCTCCTACAGGGCTATCGGTTTATTTGCCGGTAATCATCGGCAGGTTCAGCCCCTGCTCCTTCGCGCAGTCGATGGCGATCTGGTAGCCGGCATCGGCGTGACGCATGACGCCAGTGGCCGGGTCGTTGTGCAGCACGCGCGCAATACGCTCGGCCGCTTCGTCGGTCCCGTCGCAGACAATCACCATGCCCGAGTGCTGCGAGAAGCCCATGCCCACGCCACCACCGTGGTGCAGCGAGACCCAGGTCGCGCCGCTCGCGGTGTTCAGCAGCGCATTGAGCAGTGGCCAGTCGGAGACAGCGTCGGAACCGTCCTGCATCGATTCGGTTTCGCGGTTCGGGCTGGCAACGGAGCCGGAATCGAGGTGGTCGCGACCGATCACGATCGGTGCCGACAGCTCGCCGCTGCGCACCATTTCGTTGAACGCCAGACCGAGCTTGGCACGCAGGCCCAGGCCGACCCAGCAGATCCGTGCCGGCAGACCCTGGAAGCTGATGCGCTCGCGGGCCATGTCCAGCCAGTTGTGCAGGTGCGCGTCGTCCGGGATCAGCTCTTTGACTTTGGCGTCGGTCTTGAAGATGTCCTGCGGATCACCCGACAGTGCCGCCCAACGGAACGGGCCGATGCCACGGCAGAACAGTGGGCGAATGTAGGCCGGGACGAAGCCCGGGAAGTCGAACGCGTTTTCCACGCCCTCTTCCTGCGCCATCTGACGGATATTGTTGCCGTAGTCGAAGGTCGGAATGCCTTGCTTCTGGAAGTCCAGCATCGCTTTGACGTGGACCGCCATCGATTGCTTGGCGGCTTTGATCACGGCGGCCGGCTCGGTCTTGGCGCGGGCGCGGTACTCGTCCCAGGTCCAGCCCGCCGGCAGGTAGCCGTTCAGTGGGTCGTGGGCGCTGGTCTGGTCGGTGACCATGTCCGGACGCACGCCGCGCTTGACCAGTTCCGGGAGGATTTCTGCGGCGTTACCCAGCAGGGCGATGGAGATCGCTTTGCCTTCGGCGGTGTATTTGGCGATGCGCGCCAGGGCGTCGTCGAGGTCTTTGGCTTGCTCGTCGACATAACGGCTTTTCAGGCGGAAATCGATGCTCACCTGCTGGCATTCGATGTTCAGCGAGCAGGCACCGGCCAGGGTTGCAGCCAATGGCTGTGCGCCGCCCATGCCGCCCAGACCCGCGGTCAGGACCCACTTGCCCTTGAGGTTGTCGTTGTAATGCTGGCGACCGGCTTCGACGAAGGTTTCGTAGGTGCCTGAACGATGCCCTGGCTGCCGATGTAGATCCAGCTGCCGGCGGTCATCTGGCCGTACATGGCCAGGCCTTTGGCGTCGAGTTCGTTGAAGTGTTCCCAGCTCGCCCAGTGCGGCACCAGGTTGGAGTTGGCGATCAATACGCGCGGGGCGTTGCTGTGAGTCTTGAACACGCCGACCGGTTTGCCCGACTGCACCAGCAGGGTTTCGTCGTCATTCAGGTGGGTCAGGCTTTCGACGATCTTGTCGTAGCACTCCCAGTTACGCGCGGCGCGACCGATACCACCGTAAACCACCAGCTCTTTCGGGTTCTCGGCCACTTCCGGGTCGAGGTTGTTCATCAGCATGCGCAGCGGCGCTTCGGTCAGCCAGCTCTTGGCGGTCAGCTTGTTGCCGCGTGCAGCGCGGATCTCGACGTCACGGTATTTAGTAGGTTTTGTGTCAGTCACGAAAAAGACTCCTCAGCGATCAATTCAAACCAACCCTGGCAGTGGGCAAGCAGCCTGCGCGCCTCAATGCGCGACAAGCGAATCAGTGGACGCTGCGGACTTATACGCATACGTCTTTACTTGTACATACAAGCATATGCAATCAAGCGGCCAACTCACTGAAGAGCCGCTCAAGAAAAATCGCGAACAGGGCTACAGAGCTCTGGAAACAAGGGTTGTGGCGTGGATGAAATTTTTTGCGGGGGAGAATTGAGGTCGCGGGGGAGCGTTACGAACCCGTGGCTTTGCGCCACGCTGGGGCGTTCGGTAACAAGTTGGTGCGCTGAGGGAAACAGGAATTGAAATGCAATTGTGGTGAGGGGATTTATCCCCGATGGAGCGCGTAGCGGTCCCAAAAG
>NZ_JABULD010000149.1:0-6478 GCF_014060985.1 Pseudomonas sp. MD195_PC81_125 | reverse complement strand
CGCAGGCTGCGATTTTTTGACTTTGCCTTTTCAAAAACAAGATCAAAAGATCGCGGCCTTCGGCAGCTCCTACATGATGGGTTATCGCCCCGTCAGCATGGCATCGGCCGGAGCGTCAGCGCGCAACTGACCGGTAAGCATGAAGTAGCCGAAACCGACTGCCATGAAGCCAAGGAAAATCAGCCCGATCAGCGCATTGAACCAAGCCATGGCGATCAGGCACACCACCGCCAGCACCAGCGCGATCAGCGGGATCAACGGATAGCACGGCGCACGGAAAGTCCGCTCGAGATTGGGTTCGGATTTACGCAGTTTGAACAGGCTGAGCATGCTCATGATGTACATCACGATCGCGCCGAACACGGCCATGGTGATCATCGCTGCGGTGAGGGTCATGCCGCCGAGGTTGATCAGGCCGTCGCTGTAGATCGCGGCGATGCCGATCACGCCGCCAGCGATGATTGCGCGGTGCGGGGTCTGGAAACGCGAGAGTTTCGCCAGCGACGCCGGCAGGTAACCGGCGCGGGCGAGGGCGAAGAACTGCCGCGAGTAGCCGAGGATGATCCCGTGGAAACTCGCCACCAGACCGAACAGGCCGATCCACACCAGCATGTGCAACCAGCCGGAATTGTCGCCGACCACGGTTTTCATCGCCTGTGGCAGCGGGTCATTGATGTTCGCCAGGGTGCGCCAGTCACCGACACCGCCGGCGAAGAACATCACGCCCATCGCCAGCAACACCAGAGTCAGGATCCCGCTGATGTAGGCCTTGGGAATCGTGCGCTTGGGATCCTTGGCCTCTTCGGCGGCCATCGCCGCGCCTTCAATGGCGAGGAAGAACCAGATTGCAAATGGAATGGCGGCGAACATCCCGGCAATCGCCGGCGCACCGAACACATCGGAGCCGGCCCAGCCGTTCAGGGCAAAGCTGCTGAAGCTGAAGGCCGGTGCGACCACGCCCATGAACACCAGCAATTCGATCACTGCCAGCACGCAGACGATCAGTTCGAACGTTGCCGCCAGTTTCACCCCGAGGATGTTCAGGGTCATGAACACGATGTACGCGCCGACTGCTGCGTGTTTCGGGTCGAGCGCCGGAAACTGCACATTCAGATAGGCGCCAATCGCCAGGGCGATGGCCGGAGGGGCGAAGACGAATTCGATCAGCGTGGCCAGTCCGGCAATCAGTCCGCCTTTTTCACCGAAGGCTCGGCGGCTATAGGCGAACGGCCCGCCCGCATGAGGAATCGCGGTGGTCAGTTCGGTGAAGCTGAAGATGAAGCAGGTGTACATCGTGGCGACCATGAACGAGGTCACCAGAAAACCCAGTGTGCCGGCGACGCCCCAGCCGTAACTCCAGCCGAAGTACTCGCCGGAAATCACCAGCCCGACGGCGATGCCCCACAGGTGCAAAGTGCCCAGCGTGGGTTTGAGTTGTGTGTTCATGCGCATGCTCCCTGAACGGTTTGGAAAGCTCGGGGGAGGGCGTGTGCAGTGGGCGTGCCAGTCATGTGAATCAGGTCGCAATAGGCTGAAAGCTGTCGTTATCCAAGATGTTCATTACCGGATGGGCACATTTTCGTGCGCCAGTTGGGTGCGACGTCGTTAGTGCTGCCGTCTTCGCGGGCAAGCCCGCTCCCACAGGTTTGGCGTTGGAATCAAACTCTGCGGACCACGCAAAAAACTGTGGGAGCCGGGCTTGCCCGCGATGAGGCCCGATCTGACGCTGCAAAACCCCGCTGCAAAACCCCGCTGTAAAGCCAGCATAAACCCACTCTTTACGCTTTCTTTATGCCTCGCCGCACCCCTCGCTCTCGTTCCTTTACAGCCTCCTTTCCGACAATGCCTCCACACGCGGCAATACGCCGTAACACGGAGATCTTCCATGAGCGTTCTGGACGGGGTGTCCCTGCTGCTGGCAGCCGGGCTGTTCATTTATCTGTTGGTTGCGCTGTTGCGCGCGGATCGGAACTAGGAGCGGCTATGCACAGTTATGACTATTGGCTGATCCTCGCGTTTTTTGCGGTGGTCTTGCTGCCGGCGCCGTTCCTCGGGCGCTTTTACTACAAGGTGATGGAAGGTCAGCGCACCTGGCTGACACCGATTCTCGGCCCGGTCGAGCGCGGTTGCTATCGGATTGCCGGGGTTGATCCGCAGGCTGAGCAGAGCTGGCAGAAGTACACGCTGGCCTTGCTGGCGTTCAACCTCGCCGGTTTTCTGCTGCTGTTTGCGATCCTGTTGTTTCAGGATCACTTGCCGCTGAACCCGCAAAACCTGCCGGGCCAGGAATGGACCCAGGCGTTCAACACCGCGGTCAGCTTCATGACCAACACCAACTGGCAGTCCTACAGCGGTGAAGCGACCCTCAGCTACCTGAGCCAGATGGTCGGCCTTACCGTGCAGAACTTCGTCAGCGCTGCCACCGGTCTGGCGGTGCTGGTTGCGTTGTGCCGTGGCATCGGGCGCAAATCGGCCAAGACTCTGGGCAACTTCTGGGTCGACATGACTCGCGCCACGCTCTACGGCCTGCTGCCGCTGTGCCTGCTGCTGGCGCTGTACCTGGTATGGCAGGGCGTACCGCAGACTTTCGCGCAATATGTGAACGCGGTGACGATGCAGGGCGTCGATCAAGTGATCCCGCTCGGCCCGGCCGCCAGCCAGATTGCGATCAAGCAACTGGGCACCAACGGCGGTGGCTTCTTCGGTGTGAACTCGGCGCATCCGTTCGAGAACCCGACCGCGTGGAGCAACCTGTTCGAAGTCGCTTCAATCATCCTGATTCCGGTGGCGCTGGTGTTCACCTTCGGTCATTACGTGAAAGACCTGCGTCAGAGCCGCGCGATCATCGCCTGCATGCTCGCATTGTTCCTGATTGGCGGCGCGACGTCGCTGTGGGCCGAATATCAGCCTAACCCGGCGCTGAACAATGTCGCGGTCGAACAGACCGCGCCGCTGGAAGGCAAGGAAGCACGCTTCGGTACCACCGCCACCGTGCTGTGGTCGGTGACCACGACTGCGGCGTCGAACGGTTCGGTCAACGGCATGCACGACAGCCTCAACCCGCTCAGCGGCATGGTCGCGCTGGTCAACATGATGGTCGGCGAAGTGATCTTCGGCGGCGTCGGTGCCGGGCTCTACGGCATGTTGCTCAACGTGCTGATCGCGGTGTTCCTCGCCGGCCTGATGATCGGCCGCACCCCGGAATACCTCGGCAAGAAACTGCAGGCGCGGGAAGTGCAATTGCTGGTGGTGACCTTGCTGGTGATGCCGATCGGCGTGCTGGTGCTCGGTGCGATTGCCGCCACTCTGCCTGGCCCGGCGGCGACCATCAGCAACCCCGGCCCGCACGGTTTCAGCCAGTTGCTGTACGCCTACACCTCGGCCAGCGCGAACAACGGTTCGGCGTTCGGTGGCCTGAGCGCCAACACGCCGTTCCACAACCTGATGCTCGGTCTGGGCATGTTGATCGGTCGCTTCGGCTACATCCTGCCGGTACTGGCTCTGGCCGGCAGCCTGGCGATGAAGAAAACCGCACCGATTGGCCAGAACAGCTTCCCGACTCACGGGCCACTGTTTGTGACGCTGCTGACCGTGACCATTTTGCTGGTGGGTGGCCTGACGTTCTTGCCGACCCTCGCATTGGGCCCAATCGCCGAACATCTGAGCATGGGCTTCTAAGGAGTCAATGATGAATATGCCCGCAATCAAACCCGCCGCCGTCAAGGCGCCGGAACAAGCGAAAACCGCGATCTCGGCCCTGTGGCGTCCGGCGCTGGTGCAAGCTTTCGTCAAGCTCGACCCGCGCCAGCTGGTGCGTTCGCCGGTGATGCTGGTGGTCGAACTGACGGCGATTTTCACCACCGTACTGTGCTTCATCCCGGACAACGTCGTGCCGACTTTCGTCGCCGCGCAGATTGCTCTGTGGCTGTGGTTCACGGTGCTGTTCGCCAACTTCGCCGAGGCCTTGGCCGAGGGGCGCGGCAAGGCCCGCGCCGACAGCCTCAAGGCCGGCAGCGAAGGTCTCAGCGCGCGGCGCAAACTGGCCAATGGCAGCTTTCAGGTGGTGCCTGCCGCCAACCTGCGCAAAGGTGATGTGGTGCGCGTCGAAGCGGGGGAGATGATCCCCGGGTGACGGCGAAGTCATCGAAGGGATCGCGGCGGTCAATGAAGCGGCGATTACCGGTGAGTCGGCGCCAGTGATTCGCGAGTCCGGCGGCGATCGCTCGGCGGTCACCGGCAACACGCGCCTGGTGTCCGACTGGTTGCTGGTGAAGATCACCGCCAACCCCGGTGAGTCGACCCTCGACCGCATGATCGCACTGGTCGAAGGCGCCAAACGCCAGAAGACCCCGAACGAAGTCGCGCTGGATATCCTGCTGATCGGCCTGACCCTGATCTTCCTGCTGGTGGTGGTGACCCTGCAACCGTTCGCCCACTTCGCCAACGGCAGCCTGCCGCTGGTGTTCCTGGTGGCGCTGCTGGTCACGCTGATTCCGACCACCATCGGCGGCCTGTTGTCGGCCATCGGTATTGCCGGGATGGATCGTCTGGTACGCCTGAACGTGATCGCCAAATCCGGGCGCGCCGTGGAAGCGGCCGGTGACGTGCACGTTCTGCTGCTGGACAAGACCGGCACCATCACCTTCGGTAACCGTCGTTGCAGCGCGGTGTATGCCGCGCCGGGCGTGAGTGGTCGCGAGTTGGCCGAAGGTGCGTTGTTCGCCTCGCTGGCGGACGAAACCGCCGAAGGCAAGTCCATCGTCGAATACCTGCGCGGTCTGCACCCGCAATCCGAGCCAGCGCTGGATACCTTGACTGCCGTACCGTTCAGCGCGGAAACCCGCCTGTCCGGTGTCGACTATCAGGGCCGCGTGTACCGCAAGGGCGCCGTGGATTCGCTGCTGGCCTTCCTTGGTCAACAACGCTCCGATCTGGCCCCGGCGCTGTCGCGGGAAATCGACAAGATCGCGCAGAGCGGCGGTACGCCGTTGCTGGTCTGCGCCGACGGCAAACTGCTGGGTGCGATCCACCTCAAGGACGTGGTCAAGCCAGGCATTCGCGAGCGTTTTGCCGAGCTGCGCAAACTGGGGATTCGCACCGTGATGGTCACCGGTGACAACCCGTTGACTGCTGCGGCCATCGCGGCGGAAGCGGGCGTCGATGACGTGCTCGCCGAAGCTACTCCGGAGAAGAAACTGGCGCGTATCCGCCATGAGCAGAACGACGGCCGTCTGGTCGCCATGTGCGGCGACGGCGCCAACGACGCCCCGGCGCTGGCCCAGGCTGACGTCGGCATGGCGATGAACGACGGCACACAAGCCGCGCGCGAAGCGGCGAACATGGTCGACCTCGACAGCGACCCGACCAAGCTGCTGGACGTGGTGCAGATCGGTAAGGAATTGCTGGTGACCCGTGGCGCGCTGACGACCTTTTCCATCGCCAACGACGTCGCCAAATACTTCGCGATTCTGCCGGCGCTGTTCGCCGCGATTTATCCGCAACTGGGCGTGCTGAACATCATGCACCTGACCAGTCCGCAAAGCGCGATCCTCTCGGCCATCGTGTTCAACGCCCTGATCATCGTGGTGCTGATTCCACTAGCATTGCGGGGCGTGCGCGTGCAGGCGGCGAGCGCCGCGGCATTGCTGCGACGCAATCTGCTGATCTACGGACTGGGCGGGATTCTGGTGCCGTTCGTGGGGATCAAGGCGATCGACATGCTGCTCACGGCGCTGCATCTGGTGTGATCCCTTCGCGAGCAGGCTCGCCCCCACAGTTGCAATGCGGTCCCCTGTGGGAGCCAGCCTGCTGGCGATGAAGTCGACTCGGTCCACCTGAATTAACGCGGTATCCGCTTTCTGAATTCGAGGATTTTGCAATGTCCACAATGTTACGTCCGGCCCTGAGCCTGCTGGTGCTGATGACCTTGGTCACCGGTGTGGCCTATCCACTGGTGGTGACCGGCGTTGCCCAGGTCGCCTTTCCTGAACAGGCTAACGGCAGCCTGGTGCACGATGCCGACGGCAAAGTGCGCGGCTCGTCGCTGATCGCCCAGGATTTCGTCGGTGATGCCTGGTTCCATCCGCGTCCTTCGGCGGGCGCGTTTGCGACCGTGTCCAGCAGTGCCAGCAACCTCGCACCAAGCAATCCGGCGCTGGCCACGCGGGTGATTGACGACGCCGCCAAGTTGCAGGTGCCCGGCCAGGGACCAGTGCCCTTGGCGCTGCTGACCACCTCCGGCAGCGGCCTCGATCCGCACTTGCCACCGGCGGCAATTGCCTATCAACTGGAGCGTGTCGCGCAAGCGCGCAACCTGCCGGTGGCGACCTTGCAGCAACTGCTCGATGCGCACATTGAACAGCCGCTGGTGGGGCCACCGGTGGTGAATGTGCTGGAGCTGAACATGGCGCTGGAAAAACTCTGAACCGGCGGCGCGGCCATTCGCGAGCAAGCTCGCTCCCACAAGAGCAACACTGAA
>NZ_JABULD010000239.1:0-22042 GCF_014060985.1 Pseudomonas sp. MD195_PC81_125 | reverse complement strand
GTGGAATACCAATAGCATCATCGGTGCGATCCGCCAGCACACGGCGGTGTAACCATGCGCAAGGGACTGTTTATCGGCATTAACGACTACACCCATGTTTCGCGACTGAGCGGTTGCAGCAATGACGCCATGGCCATGGCTTCGGTGCTGAAGACCGACGCGAACGGCGATCCGAATTTCAAGAACGTGGTGCTGACGTCCGCAGAGGACTACCTGAGCCGGGAAAAACTTGAAGACCAGATTCGCGAACTGTTTTCCGGCGACTGCAACGTCGCCCTGCTGTATTTCGCCGGCCACGGCAGCTTCGATGTCGACACCGATGAAGGCATGCTGATCCCGCAGGACTATCGCACGGCCAAGGACGGCATCCGCATCAGCGACGTTCTCAACTGGGCCACCAAAGCCACGCGCATCAAAAACAAAGTGATCATCCTCGATTGCTGCCAAGGCGGCTCGGCCGGTGAGGTCCGAGCCTTGCGCAGTGAAAGCAGCGTGGTCGGTGAAGGCATGACCATTCTCACCGCCTGCAAAAAGGAGGAGCCGGCCATGGAGGGTACGCAACATGGCGTCTTCACCGCTTTGTTGTTGCAGGCCCTGCACGGTGGGGCGGCGAACATTCTCGGCAAAATTACCCCCGGCAGCCTGTATTCCTTTGTCGACAACGCGCTCGACGCCTGGGAACAGCGTCCGGTATTCAAGACCAACGTTTCGCAGTTCATTTCCTTGCGCGAGGTCTCGCCGCTGATCCCCAAAGAGATCCTGCGCAAGTTGCCGGAATGGTTTGCCGAAGCCGAGTCGATGTTCGCCCTCGATCCCAGCTACGAACCTACCGAAACGACATTCGACCCGGAGCACGGCGAGGTCTTCGCGCAACTGCAAAAGTGCAACCGCCACAGCCTGATCGAACCGGTCGATGCCGAGCACATGTATTACGCCGCCATTCACTCCACGGGCTGCCGCCTCACCGCACTCGGCGCCTATTACCGCGAACTCGCCATAAAAGGACATTTCTGATGCCGGTTTTCATCAGCTACCGCCACATGGATCGCCCGCAGGCCATGGCTATCAACAGCCGACTGATACAGGCCAACATCAAGACTTACCTTGATGTGCTCGACCCGGAATCGCAGACCACCGACGACATCACCGGCGTGATCACCCGCAACATCACCGAGTGCACGCACCTGCTGGCGGTGGTTTCGGAGCAGACTGCGCTGTCGTGGTGGGTGCCGTTCGAAATCGGCGAAGCGACCATCAGCAACCGGCGGATCTGCTCGTTCCGCACCGGGCAAGCGCAGTTGCCGGAGTATCTGGACAAGTGGCCGAAGCTGAGTACGGCCAATGATCTGAATTTCTTCATTGATGCCTATCGTGAAGAGGTGTCGAGCAAGCGCTCGATGACGCTGGATTCGAGCAACGAATCCTTCAGTGGTACCTATAAGCGCAACGCCGATCTGTTCCATGAACAACTGAAAAACCGGATTCGACGCGGTTTTTGAAGCCGATCAACAGCCACAAAAAAGCCGACATCATTGTCGGCTTTTTTTTGTCGGTCACTGCTTCGGTGCGGGGGGCCGGGTGCAGCGGCTGGCGGAGCAGACGGCGCTGGCGCCGCAGTCCCCGGCGCGGCCGGTTTCGGTGCGGCGTCGTCGAACAGGTTCAAGCGTTCGCGCAACTCGTGGGCCGGTACCGGTTGCTGATCTGCCGGCAACGCGTTCGGATCGACCGGCGTCGCCGGAGCGGCGCCGTTCTGACCTTCGGCAGCAGGTTTGGCCGCATCGGCCCCCTGCGAGCCTTCGATGGCCGCTTGCGCCTTTTTGGTCAGGACCACGATGTCGATGCGGCGGTTGACCGGGTTGAACGGGTTTTCCTTGTCGAACAGCGCCGACGAGGCATAACCGACGACCCGCGCCACCTGCGAATCCGGATAGCTGCCTGCCACCAGCGCACGCCGCGCGGCGTTGGCACGGTTGGCCGAGAGCTCCCAGTTACCGAAATCACCGGTGCCGGTGTACGGCTTGGCATCGGTGTGACCGCTGATGCTGATCTTGTTCGGCACCGCTTTGATGGTGTCGGCCATGGCCAGCAGGATGTCTTCGAAGTAAGGCTTCAGCCGTGCCGAGCCCGAGTCGAACATCGGCCGGTTTTCGGCGTCCATGATCTGGATGCGCAGGCCGTTCGGGGTGATCTCGAACAGGATCTGATCCTTGAACTTCTGCAGCTGCGGGTTCTCGTCGACCTTGTTCTGCAGTTCCTGCAGCAACAGTTCCAGGCGTTCTTTTTCGACCTGCTCGGCCATGCCTTCGACCTGCTCGGTGTCGACCGTGACCTTGTCCGGTTGCGGCTGCGATTTCACTTCAGGGTTGAGGGTGTTTTCCGGCGCCAGGGTCGGTGTGCCGCCCAGATCGATGATGTACGGCGTGCCGCTTTCGGAGAAGCCGACCGGGTCCTTGAAGTAACCGGCGATGGCGATCTTCTGCTCCGGTGTTGCGGTGGACAGCAACCACAACACCAGGAAGAACGCCATCATCGCCGTGGCGAAGTCGGCGAAGGCGATCTTCCACGCCCCGCCGTGATGCCCACCGGCTATGCGCTTGACGCGCTTGATGATTATCGGCTGATTATTTTCCATGGCTTAGCGACCGCGAACGGCTTGTTCCAGCTCGGCGAAGCTTGGACGGTGCGCCGGGTACAGAACCTTGCGCCCGAACTCCACCGCCAGCGATGGCGGCATGCCGGAAGCCGACGCCACCAGCGAGGCCTTGATGGCTTCATAGACGTTCAGTTCTTCCTTGGCATCGTGGGCCAGGGAATGCGCCAACGGGCCGAAGAAACCGTAGGCCGCGAGAATACCGAAGAAGGTACCGACCAGAGCCGCACCCACGTGCAGACCGATGGATTTCTGATCGCCTTCACCCAGGGACGCCATGGTCACCACGATACCCAATACCGCCGCGACGATACCGAAACCGGGCATGGCGTCGGCGATGCCGTTCACCGCATGGGACGGGTGCTCAAGGTCTTCCTTGAGGCTGTAGAGCTCCATGTCGAACAGGCCTTCCAGCTCATGCGGAGCCATGTTGCCGGAGGACATGATGCGCAGGTAATCGCAGATGAACGCGGTCATGCGCTCGTCTTTGAGCACGGCCGGGTACTTGGCGAAGATCGGGCTCGCGGCAGCGTCTTCGATGTCGCCTTCGATGGCCATCATGCCTTCGCGGCGGCTCTTGTTGAGGATCTCGTAGATCAGGCCCAGCACTTCCAGATAGAACGTGTGGCTGAAACGCGAACTGAACATGCTCAGGGATTTCTTGAGCACGTGCATCGTCATGTAACCGGGGTTGGCCTGCAGGAATGCACCGAGGGCCGCACCACCGATGATCATCACCTCGAAGGGCTGGATCAGGGCGGCAATTTTGCCGTGGGAGAGCACGTATCCGCCGAGCACGCTCGCGAACACGACGATGATGCCGATAATTTTAGCCATAGGTAGAAAGTACTTGTTTAAGTCGGGTTCAAGGTCATATTCGGAAGTTAAAAAATCTCTTCTTCTACTTATCGGCAAAACTGCGCCAGACTATAGCCAGTTCAGGCGAAAAGCCAATTTAGCCCATGCCGGGCGCGTCTACAGTCAGTGAAGATCCCGTCCAGACATGGCTAATGAAACGAACGTCCCACCCGTAAAACCGACCACCCTCGAAGGCTGGGTCAAGCTGCTCGACAGTGTCCGGCTGCCCGTGCCGCAAGAGGCTCACGACAAGGTGTGCCGCGCGATCCGTGACAACCGCAGTTCGCTGCGCGACATCGCCGACCTGATGCAGGACAGCCCGGCACTGGCCTTGAGCATCATCCGTGAGGCGAATCGTCACACCCACGGCACCCTGGCCGCACCGGCGGAAAATCTCGAGGTGGCGATCAACCGCCTGGGCCTGGCGCGTACCGAAGAATTGCTCGCGCGCCTGCCGGTCGAACCGCAGATGCAAATCCCCAAAGCCCTGCGCCAACTGCAAATGATCAGCCAGCACGCCACACAACAGGCCAACGGTTTTTTTGCCAGTCGCCTCGCGCGTCTGTGGCAGGACATTCATTGGGGCAGCCTGTTGTTTCTGTCGCCATTATGGCCGCTGGCGCTGACGTTTCCCGAGTTGCTCGAAGAGTGGGAGCTGCGGGTGATCCACAAGGGCGAATCGGCGCTGGTGGTCGAGAAGCAACTGTTTGGCGTACGCCTGCTGAAGATCGCCGAGGCACTGGTACAGGTCTGGCACCTGCCGATCTGGGTGCAGCAAGGCTATAAACTGCTGCTCAGCGAACAGCGCGAACTGGTGAAAGTGCTGCGTATCGCCCGCGACAGCGAGCATCCGCTGCGCCAGCAGAATCGCCTCGATGACGATCCGACTTTGCGCCGCTGGCTCAATCAACCGGCCAACACCGTATTGCTGGCCAACGGTCTGGCGCTGTCGGCGCAACAGGCCTGGGACAGTCCGCACAGCGAGCGCTGGCAGTACCTGACCAGCCTTTATCTGCAAATCTCGATGGATGAAGTGCAGCAGCAGTTGCACCAGCAAGCCGCCAACAGTGCGCGCCAGCATGCCATGCCCGATCTGTGGCACCCGGCCGTTTCATTATTGTGGCCGTGGGGTACCCATCGTTTGCCGGCCGGGATGCTGCCAGCGGCCGCGCCGAGTGCCGAGGACCTGACGCAGTGGCGCCGGCAATGCGCCGAACTGCTGGCCGAGCCGAGCCGCTTCACCAATGCCATGAGCCTGACCGTCGCCGCGCGCGATGCGCTGGTCGCCAGCGGCATGCGTCGGGTGATGATTCTGATGGCCGACCGCACGCAGTCCAATCTGCGCGTACACCAGACCTTCGGTTTGCCGAAGGAAGCCGCCGCGCTGAATTTTGTCGTCAGTCAGAGCAAAGTCCTGCAACGGTTACTCGCGCAGCAGGCACAAGTACGGATCAACCCCGAGAACAACGCACAGTTTTCCGCATTGTTGCCGCCGGGCCTGCGTTCGCTGTTCCGTGGCGAGCACCTGTTCCTGCGCTCACTGGTCAATAACGGCCGAGTGATCATGATCGTCGTGGCCGATCAGGGCGGCGGGCCGTTCGCCGACATCACCGTGCAGGCATTCGGCAAAACTGCACAATGCATCGAGAAAGCCCTGCACAGCTTTAGCAGCCGTGGCCGATGAGGCTGCGCTACAATCCCCCCCTTTGTGCTCTGGAGACCTCACATGTCTGACTTCTCTGGCTTGCCGCTCGTCATCGAGCCGAGCGACCTGCTCCCGCGTCTCGATTCCCCTGAACTGATTCTGGTGGATCTGACCAGCCCTGCCCGTTATGCCGAAGGTCATCTTCCCGGCGCACGCTTTGTCGACCCGAAACGCACCCAGCTCGGCCAGCCGCCGGCGCCGGGACTGCTGCCGGCCAAAGCCGATCTGGAGGCGTTGTTCGGTGAGCTGGGGCATCGCCAGGATGCGGTCTACGTGGTCTACGACGACGAGGGCGGCGGTTGGGCCGGACGTTTCATCTGGCTCCTGGATGTGATCGGTCACGACAAATACCACTATGTCGACGGCGGTCTGCCGGCGTGGCTGGAAGCGGGCATGCCGATGTCGATCCAGGTGCCGCCTGCGGTGGGCGGCCCGGTGGCGCTGACCCTGCACGAAGGGCCGACCGCCACCCGCGAATACCTGCAAAGCCGTCTCGGCGCCGCCGATCTGGCGATCTGGGACGCACGCGGGCCGCTGGAATATTCCGGTGAGAAAGTCCTGGCCGCCAAGGGTGGACACATCCCCCGGCGCCGTGAACTTCGAGTGGACCGCCGGCATGGACAAGGCGCGTCAGCTGCGGATCCGCACGGACATGCCGCAGATCCTCGAAGGCCTCGGGATCACCAAGGACAAAGAAATCATTACCCACTGCCAGACCCATCACCGGTCGGGCTTCACTTATCTGGTGGCCAAGTCCCTCGGTTATCCGCGGGTCAAGGGCTACGCCGGTTCCTGGGGCGAATGGGGCAACCACCCTGATACGCCTGTCGAGATTCAAGGTTCTAAGGACAACTAATGAAAGAGCGTCTGTTTATCCTCAGCCAGTACCTGCTGCCTCATCACCTGCTGTCGCGTCTGGCCGGCTGCATTGCCGAGTGCCGCGTGCGCTGGTTCAAGAATGCCTTCACCCAGTGGTTCGCCAAGCGTTACCAGGTGGACATGTCGCAAGCGCTGGTCGAAGACCTGACCGCCTACGAGCACTTCAATGCCTTCTTCACCCGTGCCCTGAAAGACGGCGCGCGTCCACTGGACCAGACCCCGGGCGCGATCCTCAGCCCGGCCGACGGCGCGGTCAGCCAGCTCGGCCCGATCGAACACGGTCGTGTGTTCCAGGCCAAGGGCCACAGCTTCAGCGTGCTGGAGTTGCTCGGCGGTGATGCGGCGAATGCCGCACCGTTCATGGGCGGCGACTTCGCCACCATTTACCTGTCGCCGAAGGATTACCACCGCGTGCACATGCCGCTGGCCGGCACCCTGCGCGAAATGGTCTACATCCCGGGCCGGATTTTCTCGGTCAACCAGACCACCGCGGAAAACGTGCCGGAACTGTTCGCCCGCAACGAACGTGTGGCGTGCATTTTCGACACCGAGCGCGGGCCGATGGCCGTGGTGCTGGTGGGCGCGATGATCGTCGCTTCGATTGAAACCGTCTGGGCCGGTCTGGTGACCCCGCCGAAGCGTGAGCTGAAAACCTTCCGCTACGACGAAGCTGCCCGTGCGCCGATTCATCTGGAAAAAGGTGCAGAACTGGGACGCTTCAAGCTGGGTTCGACCGCGATCGTGCTGTTTGGCCCGGATCAGGTGAAATGGGCTGAAGAGTTGGTCGCCGGTTCGCCAGTACAAATGGGTCAAGGCTTGGCACTGCCAAAAGCCTGAGACATCAGCGCCCCCGCGTAGGAGCTGCCGCAGGCTGCGATCTTTTTGCATCTAATCAACGGTAGGCCGTGGCAATGCCTTTGCGTTCTTCAAGGCACTCCGGTGCCCCCATCTCGAACTCGCGACAGATCAGCGGACGTCGTTCGTAGATCGTGCACATCATGCTGTCGCGATCCAGCGCCGCGCACCAGCCGTCGTCCAGACGCAGCATCACTTCACCGCCCCACTCATCGTTATCGATAAAGCGCTCAGGCACGCCGGTGTCGGTGATCAGCATCACTTCAAGCTGGCAGCAGCACGCCGCGCAGGTCGAGCAGGTGACCGCTGGCTCGGTGATTTGCTGGTGGGGAATGGTTTTCATGCCGGGCAGTGTAAGGCAGCCGCCGGTTGTCGTGTGAAAGGTCTGACAGACGCTCAGTGGCTCAAGCGCCGCGCCATGGCATGCAATAACGGAAACAGCAGGGCCCACAGCAGGCCGATGCCGATCAGGGTCGGCACTTCACCGTAGGGGAATCGCACGCCGGCCAGATGTCCGCCGCCGTAATAGGAGACAGCGCCGCCCACTGCGCCGAGTCCGCTGGCCAGCCACCAGGGACGGGCGCTCCACCGCAGGCAATGCCGCAACGTGGTGGCGAGCAAGGCCCAGAGCAGCATCAGCCACAGCGGAATCAGCGGCGACAGATCCTGGAATTCGAACACCCCGGCAGCCCGCAACAGGCTGTCTACCGCCGTGCCGACAATCACCACGCTGAGGATCAAGCGACCTTCCGCCGCCCAACTGCTGATCCAGCCCAGATGAATCACCAGCACCGCCAGCGCCAGCAGCAGCCACAGACTGTTGCCACCGATGACACAAGCCAGCCAGCCGACCTGAAACAGTACGGCATTGGCCACTCGCTCAAGCATCGAAGCGCCCGAGCAACGGCGCCGGCATGGCCGCCGGTTTCGCCAGCAGCAATTGCGCCGTGCCGATGGTGCGCTCCAGAAAACCGCCTTCGCAGTAGCACAGGTAAAACTCCCACAGCCGCAGGAAGTAATCGTCGTAACCCAATTCACTCAAGCGGCCGTGGGCGCGGCGAAAGTTTTCGTGCCACAGGCGCAGGGTACGGGCGTAGTGCAGGCCGAAATCTTCCATGTGCAGCAGGTTCATGTCGGTCTCGCGGCTGACCACTTCAAGCATCTTTTGTACGCAGGGCAGGGCACCGCCGGGGAAGATGTAGCGCTGGATGAAGTCGACGCCGCGCTTGGCCTGCTCGTAGCGCTGCTCGCGGATGGTGATTGCCTGCAACAGCATCAGGCCGTTGCTCTTGAGCAGGTGCGCGCATTGTTTGAAGTAGGTCGGCAGGAAGCGATGGCCAACCGCTTCGATCATTTCGATCGACACCAGTTTGTCGTACTCGCCGGTGAGGTCGCGGTAATCCTTGAGCAGCAGCGTCACCCGATCCTGCAACCCCAGGGCTTCAATGCGCTTGGCGGTAAACGCGTACTGCTCTTTCGACAGGGTCGTGGTGGTGACGCGGCAACCGTAATGCTGCGCAGCATAGAGCGCCATGCTGCCCCAGCCGGTGCCGATCTCCAGCAGGTGGTCTTCGGGTTGGAGCGCGAGCTTCTGGCAAATCCGTTCCAGCTTGTTCAGTTGAGCCTGTTCCAGGCTGTCCTCGGGCGTGAGGAACTGTGCGGCTGAATACATCATGGTCGGGTCGAGAAACTGTTCGAACAGATCGTTGCCCAGGTCATAGTGCGCGGCGATGTTTTTCTGCGAGCCCTTGCGCGTGTTGCGGTTGAGCCAGTGCAGGCCTTGCACCAGTGGCCGGCTGAGGCGGGCCAGACCGCGTTCCATGGCGTCGAGTACGTCGAGGTTGCTGACGAACACGCGCACCACCGCGGTCAGGTCCGGCGAACTCCAGTAACCGTGGATAAACGCTTCACCGGCACCGATCGAGCCGTTGCCGGCGACCATGCCCCACACCGCCGCGTCTTGCACATGGATTTCACCGAGCAGGTGGCTGCCCGGCGTACCGAACATCAGGCGTTCGCCGTCCTCGACCACCAGTAATTGCCCGTGTTTGAGTCGGCTCAGTTGCCGCAATACGCCGCGCCGCAGCAGCGAGCCGGTCAAGCCGTTGGTGCTGAAGCGACTGACAGTCAGGCTAGAGGATTTCATGGCGGTGCTCCTTGGGAGGCACAGTGGCGATTTGGAAGCTGCCGTCGGCAGCCTGATGAGCAAAAATCGGCGCGCGTTTGAGCAACAGGCGCAGGGCTTGCCAATAAATGGCCAGACAGGTTTTCGCGGTCATCCACGGAAAACGCCGCAAGTAGCGGTGCAGGCTGCGGCGATCAAGGGGCTCGCGTTGCAAGTTCAGCGTGGCGTCGAACAGCTTGAGGTCGCCCTGCCAGTCGGCCATGTGCACGCCGAGGTTTTGCGCAGCCGGGCTGAAACTCATGCGGTACTCCAGATCGCGCGGCAGGAACGGCGAAACATGAAAGGCCTTGGCCACGGCGAAATGCTGATGAAAGTCTTGCAAGTGGGTCGGCGTGCGGGCGGGCAAAACGTAGTGATAACGTTCGCGCCACGGCGTGTTGGTCACTTCGCAAAGAATCGCCGCCAGTTGCCCGTCGGCTTCGTGACAATAAAAGAAGCTCACCGGATTGAACGCCAGACCCCAACTGCGCGGCTGGGTCAGCAGGCAGACCGAACCTTGCGGCTGATAGCCAAGGGCGCCTGCGACCTGCTGGCGTACCGCGTCGATCAGGCGCATGCCGCTGGCGGTAAAGGCTTTCAGGTAATCGGTTTCGCGAAACGAAAACGGCGCAAAACGGCTGCGGCTGGCAAACGGCGACAGTTCGAACACGGCGTCCTGTTCGGCCAGATCGAGGTACAACAGTCCGATGCGGTAGCGGAATTCGTGGCGTCTGGGCGCAAAGCGCCGATGACCGATCCAGCCGCTGTACAGGGCGCTGTTCATAAGCTTTCCCCGAACGCGGCGGCCACGCGCAATGCGCTGACCACGCCGTCCTCATGAAAGCCGTTAGCCCAGTAAGCGCCGCAGTAGTGGGTGTGCTGCTGACCGTCGATTTCGGCCCAGCGGTTTTGCGCCGCAACGGCCGCAAGGCTGAATTGCGGGTGGGCGTAGGTGTATTTGGCGAGTACCTTGAACGGGCTGATCCCGGCGCTCTGGTTGAGGCTGACGCAGAACGTGGTGTCACTCTGAATGCCCTGCAGGATGTTCATGTCGTAAGTGACTGCCGCGTGAGTATGGCCGGCGCCGCTCAAGCGATAGTTCCAGCTGGCCCACGCCAGTTTTCGGGTCGGCAGCAGACGGGTATCGGTATGCAATACGACTTCGTTATCGGCATAAGGCAGGGCGCCGAGGATCGAGCGTTCATTATGGTTGGGCGTGCCCAGCAGTCGCAGGGCTTGATCGCTGTGACAGGCGAGTACGACCTTGTCGAAACGCTCGATGCCGGCCGGGCTGTGGATAACCACGCCGTGTTCATCGCGATCGATGCGCGTCACCGGACAACTGAGACGGATCTTGTCCTTGAATGTAGCCGTCAGCGGCGCGACATAAGCACTTGAGCCGCCCTCGATCACTTGCCATTGCGGGCGGTCACTGACTGACAACAGGCCATGGTTCTTGAAGAAACGCACGAAGAATTGCAGCGGAAAATTGAGCATCTCGGCCATCGGCATAGACCAGATCGCCGAGCCCATCGGCACGATGTAGTGCAGGATGAAACGTTCACCGTAACCGCCAGCCTTGAGGTAATCGTCGAGGGTGGTGTCGGCGGCGATCCGCTGTTCGGCGAGGTCGCGCTGGGCTTCTTTATTGAAGCGCAGGATGTCGCGCAACATCCCCCAGAAGCCCGGTGACAGCAGGTTGCTGCGCTGGGCGAACAGGCTGTTGAGGTTATTGCCGTTGTATTCCAGGCCGGTGTCCGGGTCGGTCACCGAGAAGCTCATTTCGGTCGGCTTGAACGACACACCGAGCTGGCCGAGTAAACGAATGAAGTTCGGGTAGGTCCAGTCGTTGAACACGATGAAGCCGGTATCCACGTGGTATTCGCGGCCGTCGACGGTTACCTGCACGGTGTGCGTGTGGCCGCCCACCCAGTCGCTGGCCTCGAACACCGTGATGTCGTGGCGGCGATTGAGCAGGTAGGCGCAGGTCAGGCCGGCGATCCCGCTGCCGACAATGGCAATCTTCATATCGGGTCTCGCAGCGGTGGGTTGCTGCGCACCATGCGCTTGCCGATCGCCAGTTGCAGGCGCGCCGGCAGCTTCGACAGTGGCCACAGCGCCGCCATGAACAGTGCGGGAAAGGCGATCTCCAGCGGACGATCCTTGAGCTTGGCGAAGATGTGCCGCGCGGCTTTATCCACAGGCCAGCTCAACGGCATCGGGAAGTCGTTTTTCGCGGTCAGCGGGGTTTCGACAAAACCCGGGCTGATGATGGTGACTTCGATGCCCTCGACGGCCAGATCGATGCGCAGCGATTCGAACAGATAGCGCAGCCCGGCTTTCGACGCGCCGTAGGCTTCGGCCCGAGGCAGCGGCAGGTAGGTCACGGAGCTGGCCATGCCGACCAGATGCGGCGCGGTACCTTTGCGCAACAACGGCAGGGCGGCTTCGATGCAGTAACTGCTGGCGAGCAGGTTGGTACGCACCACGTATTCGATGATCGAGGCATCGAACTGTCGGGCGTCCACGTATTCGCAGGTGCCGGCATTGAGAATCACGCTGTCCAGTGACCCCCAGGCCTGTTCGATCTGCTGACCGATTTCGCGCACGGTCTGACTGTTGGTCAGATCGCCCGCCACCACCAGCACTTGCCCCGGATAGCGTTGCGACAACACTTTGAGTGGTGCCACTTGCCGCGAGCTGACGGCCAGATGCGCGCCGCTTTTCAGAATCTCTTCAGCCAGTGCTGCGCCGATGCCACTGCTGGCACCGGTCAGCCAATACCGCCGCGGAGGTGTACGACTCATCCCATTCTCCTTTTCAACCAGGCGATCGCCCGGCCCAATACGGGTAAATGTTCATACAGCATGGCCCCGGCATCGAAATAATCCCGGTGGCGATAAACCTTGTCTCGCCAGAGCAGGTGCGAACACCCGGCGACGCGAATCAAACGGCCGCCGGCCAGACGCGGGTGGCGGTAACTCATGACCCAGCGCAAGTAGCCTTCGCCGTCAGCGATCTGGTCGAAGCCGTGGAAATCGAAGCGCAGCTCGCTGACGTTGGCATACAACTCGCTGAAGTAATGGCGCAGTTGTTTCAAACCCTGCACTTCATGCAGCGGGTCGGTGAAGTGAATGTCATCGCTGTACAGCTCGCCCAGGCGTTGCAAGTTGTCTTTGTTCAACCCGGCAAACTGGTGGGCGAAGCGGCGCAGGAATTCACTCATGGACCTCTCCTGTAGACGAGCGCGACGGCAGGTTCTTGAAAGCCGCCAGCGCGCGTTCGCGCGAAGCCCCGAGATTGACGATCGGCGCCGGATAGTTGGCGACGCCGAACAGTCCGCCGGCGCTGGCCGGGTCATGTACTTCTTTCTTGTTGAGGCCAGCCAGCTCAGGCAGCCAGTGCTTGATGAACAAGCCTTCGCTGTCGAATTTTTCCGATTGGCTGATCGGGTTGAAAATACGGAAGTACGGTGCCGAATCAGTACCGGTCGAAGCGCTCCATTGCCAGCCGCCGTTGTTCGCTGCCAGGTCGCCGTCGATCAGGTGACGCATGAAAAAACGCTCGCCTTCACGCCAGTCGATCAACAGGTTTTTGGTCAGGAACATCGCCACCACCATCCGCAGACGGTTGTGCATCCAGCCGGTTTGCAGCAATTGGCGCATGGCCGCATCAATGATCGGCAAACCGGTGCGCGCTTCTTGCCACGCGGCCAGATCGTCCGGCGCATCACGCCAGGCCAGGGCCTCGGTTTCCGTGCGAAACGCGCGGTGACGCGATACCCGTGGGTAGCCGACCAGAATGTGCTTGTAGAACTCACGCCACAGCAGCTCGTTGATCCAGGTCACCGCGCCGACCTTGCCGCTGTCGAACTCGCCCTGATTGTTTTGCAGGGCCGCATGCAGGCATTGGCGCGGCGATATCACTCCGGCGGCCAGATAGGCCGAGAGTTGACTGGTGCCGGGTTTGGCCGGGAAGTCGCGTTCGCTCTGGTAGTAGTCGATCTGCGCATCGGTGAAGGTGTCGAGACGGCGTCGGGCTTCCTGTTCGCCAGCCGGCCACAGGGCGCGCAATGACTCGCTCGGTGGTGCAAAACCTTTGATTGACGCCGGCACCGGATCGCTGTCGACACTCAGCTTCGCTTGCTTGCCGGGGGCTTTTACCAACGCTGGCACCGAACGATGCAGGCGCTCATAGCAAACCTTGCGGAACTGGCTGAACACCTGAAAGTAAGTTTCGGTTTTGGTCAGTACCGTGCCGGGTCTGAACAGCAGTTGATCGAGGTAGCTGTGAAACGCGATGCCTCTGGTTCTCAGGGTCGCGGCGACTGCGGCGTCGCGCTGGCTTTCGTGGACGCCGTATTCTTCATTGGCGTGCACGGTTTCCACGTTCAGTTGCCGGCAAAGCTCAAGCAACACCGCCGGTGCCTGATCCCAATGGTCGGCAGTGCGCAGCAGCAACGGGATATTCAGCGCACCAAGGCTGGCACTCAATTCACGCAGGTTGCGCAACCAGAAGTCGATCTTGCACGCCGCGTCGTCATGTTCCAGCCACTGCTGCGGGCTCAACAGATACACGGCAACCGTCGGGCCGCGCGCAGCGGCAGCCGCGAGGGCGGTGTTGTCATGTTGGCGCAAGTCGCTGCGCAGCCAGATCAATTGCATCGCGGTTTCCATTAAATCAGCCCACGCTGAACGAGTACCTGATGGGCCGAGAGCGAATCTTCGGCCAGGATCAAATCAGCGATCTCAAGGGGTCTTACGGACAACTCGGTCTGGTGGATGCATACCGTTGGTCCGACGAGCATTTTTGCCGCGCTGATGCCGTTCAGCAGTTTCGGCAACTGCGCCAGGTTCATTGCCTTGCTGGAATACAGCAGTACTCCTCGCGCTTGCAGATGATCGACCGCCAGCGCCAGTTCTCCGGCCGGAAGAGGCCAGTCGAACACTTGTACCGGACAGTCGGCACTGCTGATCAGCCACGCGCAGAGCCACAGGTGTGGTTCCAGCGCCAGGTCCGAGTGATTGATCAGCAGCAGCGGTGCAGCGTGCAATTGCCGATTGTTATGGTAGATGCGCGCGCCGAATTTGCTGCGCAACCACGAATAAAAGAACACACGCTCCATCTGCGCACCGAACTGTCCTTGCCAGCGCTGTTCGAGTTCGGCCAGCAGCGGCAGGAGTAATTGCTCGCACAGCGTGCGTGGCGGGTACAGGGCCATGGCCTGGTTGATGCTGTCGTCGAGATTGCGCTCATTGAGCTGGATGACGGCGCCAAGCAAGGACTGACGCTGTCGTTGCCAGTCATTCTCCACCGTCTCGGTGAAGGCTTGCGGCGCGTCGAGCAACGGTTTGACCTGACTGACCGCCACGCCTCGGTTGAGCCAGGTCAGAATGGTCAGGATCCGTTGCACATGTTCGCTGGAGTACAGGCGATGGCCCTTGGGCGTGCGCTGCGGCACGATCAACCCGTAACGGCGCTCCCAGGCGCGCAGGGTAATGGCGTTGACGCCGGTCTGCCGCGCCACTTCGCGGATGGGCAGCCAGCCCTCGTCGAGGGCTTTCTTGAAGTCCGCACCGAGGTCTTCCCGGGCGCTGCTGTCGAGTGTGTCGTTCATCAAATGGCGTTTCGCAGGCTGAGGTTTTCCGGATGCGGCTGCAGGTACACCTGTTGCGCGATGTACGGATCCGGGTGTTGGCGAAAATGATGTTTGAGCAAGGTCAGCGGCACCACCAGCGGCACGATGCCGTGACGGTACTGGCCGATGACATGTTGCATTTCCTGTTTGTCTTCAGGGCTGATCGCCTGTTTCAGATAGCCGCTGATGTGCTGCAGGACGTTACTGTGGGTGCGGCGGGTGGCGCATTTCTTCAACGCGCTCATCAGCTCGCTGAAATAGCGCGGGCCGAGTTCGACCGGATCGGTCTGGGCCATGTTGCCCAGCAATTTGCCCAAGGCTTTGTATTGCTCAGGGTTGTGCGCCATCAACAGATATTTGTAGCGCGAGTGGAATTCGGTCAGTGCGCGGCGGCTCAAGCCTTGTTTGAGCACTTGTTGCCAGGCGCTGTAGGCGAGTACGCGGGTGATAAAGTTCTCCCGCAACACCGGATCGTTCAGACGTCCGGCTTCTTCCACCGGCAGATCCGGGTGCTGTGCGCAGAACGCCTGGGCATAGATGCCACGGCCGCCGCCATTCACCGGCGCGCCGTTGGCGTGATAGACCTTGACCCGCTCCAGACCGCATGAAGGCGACTGTTGCATGAAGATGTAGCCGCAGATGTCATTGAGCTCGCCGGCCATTTTCTGCCCGTAGGCTGCCAGCGGTTCGGTGACATTGATCTGCGGATTGACGGTGCCGACCGCTTCAGGAGCGTCCGGATCCCCGACCAGCCGGATCGGCTCGCGAGGAATGCCCAGGCCAATCGCGACTTCAGGACAAACCGGGACGAATTCGAAATGCTCGGCGAGTGTGCGGCTGCACAGCCGCGATTCCTTGTGCCCGCCGTTGTAGCGCACTTCGGCGCCCATCAGGCAGGCGCTGATGGCGATTTTGGGCCGCAAAGCAGAAAGATCGGACATGCACACCTCGAATCTATTCCTGTACAGGTATTTATTTCTGTACAACTTTTCCTCAGCATAGATTCATGCGTGTACAAGTCAACTCATTTGTATAAGTTTTTCCAGGTTTAACGCTCTCAACTGTGGGAGCGAGCTTGCTCGCGAAGGCGTCGGATCACGGGGAGTGTTTACTTCCAGCCCTGGAGCCATTCAGTCGAAATTTTCAGGCGCTGCCATTCAAGCCTTTCGCTGCGCTGCGTCAGGACTGCCTGCAACTCGATCTCCAGCACCGTACCTTCCTCATCACGGAACAGCTCGGTGACCAGAAAATGCTTTTCACGGTTTTGCGGGTGGGCTGCTGTCCACTTCGAGAGCAGCAGCTTTTGCGGATTGATGCGGTTCATTGCAGGTGTTCGTGCAAACGGCGTGCAGCTTCCTGACCACTGAGCCAGGCCCCCTCGACGCGCCCCGACAGGCACCAGTCGCCGCAGGCATACAGGCCCAGATCGGCGTCGGCCAGCGTGCCCCATTCGTGGCCGGTCGCAGGGCGCGCATAGAGCCAGCGGTGGGCGAGGCTGAAGGTCGGCGCGGGCATGGCGCTGTGCAGCAGTTCGGCGAAGGCACCGTGCAGTTGCTCGATCACCGCTTCCTTGGGCAGGTCGATGTGTTGCCGGCTCCAGGCGCTGCTGGCGTGCAGCACCCAGGTGTCGCACGTCGTGTCACGTCCCGGTTTGCTGCGGTTGCGTGCCAGCCAGTCGAGCGGGCTGTCCTGCACAAAGCAACCTTCGATCGGTGTGTCCAGTGGCGTATCGAAGGCGAGGGCGACGGCCCAGGTCGGGTCCATTTTCACCCCGGCGGCCGCGCCGGCGAGTTTCGGTGCAGCGGCCAGCAATGCAGTGGCTTGTGGCGCCGGAGTGGCGATCACCACATGGCTGAAGGGACCATGGGTGAAGCCTTCGGCGTCCTGCAAATGCCAATGTTCTTCGCCGCGAAACACCTCGGTGATGCGGCAGGCAAAGTGCACTTCCAGGCCATTGAGCAAGCCGCGGGTGATGGCGCTCATGCGCGGCGTGCCGACCCAACGGGTCTGCTCGTCCGGCGACAGATTCAATTGCCCGCCCTGACAGGTGTAGAGCTGCGGTTGCCATTCGGCGACCCAGCCCTGGCTTTGCCAGCGCTGCACCTCGGTGACGAAGCGTCGGTCGCGGGCGGTGAAATATTGCGCGCCCATGTCCAGAGAGCCGGCGTCGCTGCGTTTGCTCGACATGCGCCCGCCGCTGCCGCGGCTTTTGTCGAAGAGCTGGACGGTGTGTCCGGCCTCTGTCAGCGCCTGCGCGGCGGAGAGTCCGGCGATGCCGGTGCCGATGATTGCGATAGGTACAGTCATAGGGGCCTCGTTTACCTTTCTGTACAGACTACGCCGTCAATGAAACCTGTACAATTTTGTTTTTTGGTATAACTTCTAGCGTTCTCGTTCTGACAGCTTGGCCTATGGTTAAACAATAGAGCCTGCCCGATAGAAAAGATCCCTGCTTATAAAAAATAGACTAGTGATCCGGGTAAAACGCCACGCGAGGAAGATGTCATGCGCATATTGCTGACCGGCGGTACTGGTTTGATCGGACGTCAGCTCTGTCAGTATTGGTCCAGGCAAGGCCATCAACTGACGGTGTGGAGTCGGCGTCCGGAGAAAGTCGCGCAGATCTGCGGTGCGCAGGTGCGTGGTATTGCTCGTCTCGAAGACTTCGGCAACGAGCCACTGGACGCAATCGTCAATCTGGCTGGAGCACCGATCGCAGATCGGCCATGGACCCATCGGCGCAAAGCGTTGTTGTGGAGCAGCCGCATCACCCTGACCGAAACCCTGCTGGCGTGGCTGGAAGCGCGACAACAGAAACCGGCGTTGTTGATTTCCGGTTCTGCAGTCGGTTGGTACGGTGACGGCGGTGAGCGCGAGCTGACCGAGGATTCACCGCCGGTGATCGACGATTTTGCCAGCCAGTTGTGCATTGCCTGGGAGGAAACCGCGCAGCGTGCCGAAGCGTTGGGCGTGCGCGTGGTGCTGGTACGAACCGGGCTGGTGCTATCAGCCGAGGGCGGCTTTTTGTCGCGGCTGTTGCTGCCGTTCAAGCTTGGCCTGGGCGGGCCTTTGGGCAATGGTCGGCAGTGGATGCCATGGATTCATATTGATGATCAAATCGCCCTGATTGATTTTCTTCTGCACCGCGATCAGGCGAGCGGTCCTTATAATGCCTGCGCACCGAAACCGGTGCGCAATCGCGAGTTTGCCAAGACGCTGGGCAGCGTGCTGCACCGTCCGGCGTTCATGCCGATGCCGGCCCTGGCGCTGAAGGTCGGGCTTGGCGAAATGTCATTGCTGTTGCTGGGCGGCCAACGGGCCGTGCCGGCACGCTTGCTGGAAGCGGGTTTCACTTTCCAGTTCACGGATTTGCGCGCGGCTCTGGATGATCTCTCCGGCCGCCTTTGAAATAGGACGATGCATGACCGATCACGCCTTGCTTCTGGTCAACCTGGGCTCCCCGGCCTCGACTTCGGTGGCCGATGTACGCAGCTACCTCAATCAGTTTCTGATGGACCCGTACGTGATCGACCTGCCGTGGCCGGTGCGGCGACTGTTGGTGTCGCTGATCCTGATCAAGCGCCCCGAACAATCGGCCCATGCCTACGCGTCGATCTGGTGGGAGGAGGGTTCGCCGCTGGTGGTGCTGAGCCGTCGTCTGCAACAGCAGGTGACCACCCAGTGGACCCATGGCCCGGTGGAACTGGCCATGCGTTACGGCGAGCCGTCGATTGAAACGAAATTGCTGGAACTGGTCGCCGCCGGGCACAAGCGCATTACGCTGGCGCCGCTTTATCCACAGTTCGCCGACAGCACCACCACCACGGTATTCGAAGAAGCCAAGCGGGTGATTCGCGAGAACAAGCTCGACGTGAAACTGTCGGTGCTGCAACCGTTTTACGATCAGCCGGAATACCTCGATGCACTGGTCGCCAGCGCCCAACCGCACTTGCAGCAGGATTACGATCACTTGCTGCTGAGTTTTCATGGTTTGCCGGAGCGGCACCTGACCAAGCTCGATCCGACCGGCAATCACTGCTTCAAAAACGAAGACTGCTGCAAGAATGCCTCGCCGGCTGTGCTGGCCACCTGTTACCGCGCCCAGTGCCTACGCACCGCCTCCGAGTTCGCCAGGCGTGCGGGCATTGCCGATGGCAAATGGTCGGTGTCGTTTCAGTCGCGTCTGGGGCGGGCGAAGTGGATCGAACCCTACACCGAGGCGCGGCTGGATGAGCTGGCGAAAAGCGGCGTGAAAAAGATGCTGGTGATGTGCCCGGCGTTTGTCGCCGATTGCATCGAGACGCTGGAAGAGATTGGGGATCGCGGCCAGGAACAGTTCCGCGAGGCGGGGGGCGAGGAGCTGGTGCTGGTGCCGTGCCTGAATGACGACCCGCAATGGGCGAAGGCGTTGGCAACCCTGTGTGAACGAGCGCCGTTGGCCCTCTGAAAGCATCGCGAGCAGGCTCGCTCCCACAGGGGATCTTCAGCGCACCGAAGATCAATGTGGGAGCGAGCCTGCTCGCGAAAGCTATCTGTCAGACAATAAAGATCTAAAGCCTTAGATCAGCGGCTCATCCGCCTTCTTGTGCTTCCAGCTGTCATTGCCCGGCAGGATCAGGTTCAGCGCAATCGCCACCACCGCGCACAACGCGATGCCTTTGAGGCCGAAGTCATCAGGGCCGGTGCCAGTGCCGACCAGCACACCGCCGATGCCGAACACCAGAGTCACCGAGACGATCACCAGATTGCGCGCTTCGCCCAGATCGATCTTGTGGCGGATCAGGGTGTTCATCCCCACTGCGGCAATCGAGCCGAACAGCAGGCACAGAATCCCGCCCATCACCGGCACCGGAATGCTTTGCAGCAGCGCGCCGAACTTGCCGATGAACGCCAGGGTGATGGCGAAGATCGCCGCCCAGGTCATGATTTTCGGGTTGTAGTTCTTGGTCAGCATCACCGCGCCGGTCACTTCGGCATAGGTGGTGTTCGGTGGGCCGCCAAACAGGCCGGCGGCCGTGGTAGCGATGCCGTCACCCAGCAAGGTGCGATGCAGGCCCGGCTTTTTTCAGATAGTCACGACCGGTCACGCTGCCCACGGCAATGACGCCGCCGATGTGCTCGATGGCCGGCGCCAGCGCCACCGGAACGATGAACAGGATCGCCTGCCAGTTGAACTCGGGTGCCGTGAAGTGCGGCAGGGCGAACCATGGCGCGGCAGCAATCTTCGCGGTATCGACCACGCCGAAATAGAACGACATGGCAAAACCGACCAGCACCCCGGAAATGATCGGCACCAGGCGGAAAATGCCTTTGCCGAACACCGCCACGATCAACGTGGTCAGCAGCGCCGGCATCGAGATCATCATCGCGGTCTGGTAATGGATCAGCTCGGAACCATCACCCGCCTTGCCCATTGCCATGTTCGCGGCAATCGGCGCCATCGCCAGGCCGATGGAGATGATCACCGGACCGATCACCACCGGTGGCAGCAGACGGTCAATGAAGCCGGTGCCTTTGATCTTCACGGCAAGGCCGAGGAAGGTATAGACGAAACCGGCCGCCATCACGCCGCCCATGGTCGCGGCGAGGCCGAACTGGCCCTTGGCGAGAATGATCGGAGTGATGAAGGCAAAGCTCGACGCGAGGAACACCGGCACCTGACGCCCGGTGACGATCTGGAACAGGATCGTTCCCAGACCCGCGGTAAACAGTGCCACGTTCGGGTCAAGACCCGTGATCAGCGGCATCAGCACCAGGGCGCCGAAAGCCACGAACAGCATCTGGGCACCGGACAGCACCGTGCGCCAGAGCGGATCGTTGAACTCTTGCTGCATGTTTACGCGTCCTTCTGCTTGGTGCCGAAGATCTTGTCACCGGCGTCGCCAAGCCCAGGGATGATGTAACCGTGCTCGTTCAAACGCTCATCGATGGACGCGGTGTAGATGGTCACGTCCGGGTGAGCCTTTTCTACGGCAGCAATGCCTTCCGGCGCTGCGACCAGCACCATCGCGCGGATGTCCTTGCAGCCGGCTTTCTTCAACAGGTCGATGGTCGCGACCATGGAGCTGCCGGTGGCGAGCATCGGGTCGATGATCATCGCCAACCGTTCGTCGATTTCCGGAACCAGTTTTTCCAGGTAGGTGTGCGCTTGCAGGGTTTCTTCGTTGCGGGCGACGCCCACTGCGGAAACCTTGGCGCCCGGGATCAGACTCAGCACGCCTTCGAGCATGCCGATGCCGGCGCGCAGGATCGGCACGACGGTGATCTTCTTGCCGGCGATTTTCTCCACCGACACGGTGCCGCACCAACCTGGAATATCGTAGGTTTCCAGGGGCAGGTCTTTGGTAGCTTCATAGGTCAACAGGGCGCCGACTTCCTGAGCAAGCTCACGGAAATTCTTGGTGCTGATGTCAGCGCGGCGCATCAGGCCGAGTTTATGGCGGATCAGCGGATGGCGGATCTCGAGGATGGGCATGGAAAAACTCCGGCGGCGGGCAAAAAAACCGGCCTAGATTAATCTATCCGAGGGTGATGTCCTATAGGACATTGAGTACGTTAGTCCATTAACGCTTGATTCGACCTCGCGGGATGCGTACCTTTGCCCGCTTTTCCAATTCCGCCACCCCTGGAGAGCGCCATGTCCGCTGATCTCGAGCATATCCGTCAAATCATGCGAGAGGCTGACTGCCTGTACACCGAAGCTGAAGTCGAGGCCGCCATCGCCCGCGTCGGTGCACACATCAACGAACAACTGGCCGACAGCAACCCGGTGGTGTTCTGCGTGATGAACGGCGGCCTGATTTTCTCCGGCAAACTGCTGACTCATCTGCAGTTCCCGCTGGAAGCCTCCTACCTGCACGCCACCCGTTATCGTAACGAAACCAGCGGCGGCGACCTGTTCTGGAAAGCCAAGCCGGAAGTCTCATTCATCGACCGCGACGTGCTGATCATCGACGACATTCTCGACGAAGGTCACACCCTGGGCGCGATCATCGACTTCTGCAAACACGCCGGCGCGCGCAAAGTGCACACCGCCGTGCTGATCGACAAGGACCACGACCGCAAGGCACGTCCTGACCTGAAGGCGGACTTCGTCGGCCTGCCGTGCGTTGACCGCTACATCTTCGGTTACGGCATGGACTACAAAGGCTACTGGCGTAACGCCAACGGGATCTTTGCCGTTAAAGGCATGTAAGCAAGATCAAAAGATCGCAGCCTTCGGCAGCTCCTACAGGAGATTTGGGTGCGGGCAGTTCGGAGAGTGGTCGGCTGTCAGGCCGCCTTCGCTGGCGA
>NZ_JABULD010000324.1:0-5869 GCF_014060985.1 Pseudomonas sp. MD195_PC81_125 | reverse complement strand
CTTGGAATGCATTCTCCTGTGGGAGCGAGCTTGCTCGCGAAGGGCGCAACTCGGTGTCAGATCTGGCGATTGGCATACATCCGACACTCCGCCAGCAACGCCAGCAGATTCGGATCGCGCTCCTTGGCCTTCAAGAACACCACGCCAATGTGTTGCTGCAAGCGGTACTTCTCCTGCAACGGGATCAGCTTCACCCGATTCTCGTACACCGCCGCAATCCGCCCCGGCAGCAACGCATAGCCGACCCCGGAGCTGACCATGCTCAGCAGGGTGAAGATGTCGTTGACCTGCATCGCCACCTTCGGCTCGAACCCCGCCTGCTTGAACACCCGGATACCGTCCTGATGCGTAGCGAAGCCCTGGGTCAGGGTTATAAAGGTTTCGTCACGCACCTCGGCCAGATCGACTTCACTGCGTTGGGCGAACCTTGAATCTGCCGGCGTGGCGAGGAAAATGTCGTCGGAGAACAGCGGGATCTGCTCGCAGTCCGGGTCGCTGACCGTGTCGTCCAGCGACACCAGAATCGCGTCGACTTCCATGTTCTTCAGCTTGTACAGCAGGTCGATGTTGGAGCCGAGGATCAGGTCGATGTTGAGTTCGCTGCGGCGGATCTTCAGGCCCATGATCAGTTGCGGTACGGTTTTCACCGTCAGCGAGTACAGCGAGCCGAGTTTGAAGCGTTCAGCGGAGAAACCGGCGGCCTCGCGAGTCAGGCGCACACTCTCGACCGCGTCCTGGATCAGCCTCTGCGCGCGTTCTTCGAGCACGTAGGCGCTTTCCAGGGGCGTCAGGTTGCGCCCTTCATGCTTGAACAGCGGGCAGCGCAGGGCGCTTTCCAGCGAATGGATCGCCCGGTGCACGCTGACATTGCTGGTCTGCAACTCGGCTGCGGCACGCGCCAGATTGCCGGTGCGCATGAAGGCGAGGAACACCTCGAGTTTTTTCAGGGTCAATTCTTCGTCGATCAGCATGGCGCGGACTCTTTTTGGTATCGACCGATTGTGCCCGGTATGCGCCGCTCTTTGTAGGAGCTGCCGGAGGCTGCGATCTTTTGATCTTTTAAACGGAAACATTGCGCTTTTACGCTCAAGGCCCGAGCCTTGCGCGTTGCGGTAACGAATCTTGAGGTGAGCGACACATGTATCACGGGGAAAAACTCAACGCCTGGACGCATCTGGTCGGGGCCGTGGCTGCGTTTATCGGCGGCGTGTGGATGCTGGTGATTGCCAGCCTCGACGGCAGTCCGTGGAAGATCGTCAGCGTGGCGATCTACGCCTTTACCTTGTTGGTGCTCTACAGCGCTTCAACCGTGTACCACAGCGTGCGCGGGCGCAAGAAAGCGATCATGAAGAAGGTCGATCACTTTTCCATCTATCTGCTGATCGCCGGCAGCTACACGCCGTTCTGCCTGGTGACGTTGCGCGGGCCGTGGGGCTGGACGTTGTTCGGGATTGTCTGGGGGCTGGCGCTGATCGGCATTTTGCAGGAAATCAAACCACGCTCGGAAGCGCGGATCCTGTCGATCGTGATCTACGCGGTGATGGGCTGGATCGTGCTGGTGGCGGTCAAGCCGTTGATCGCGGCGCTGGGCACAGCAGGCTTTGCCTGGCTGGCATCGGGCGGGGTGTTGTACACCGTGGGGATCATCTTTTTTGCCCTGGATCACCGGTTGCGGCATGCGCACGGAATCTGGCATTTGTTTGTGATCGCCGGGAGTCTGCTGCACTTTGTGGCGATTCTGTTTTATGTCCTTTAGAACATCACAAATCCTGTGGGAGCGGGCTTGCCCGCGATGACGGACTGTCAGTCACTCATGTGTTGATGGGGCAACCGCAATCGCTGGCAAGCCAGCTCCCACAGGGACCAGGGTTTGCAGTTGTATCTGCGCGCGTCTGCTGAATATCTGCAACAAGTCGCCGAGGGTATGCGGTGGCGGTTCGGTGGCGCGGGTCACTGCGTACAACGTGATCGGCAAGGGCGGCGCCAACGGGCGGATTACGGTGCTGGTCGGCGAAGCACCGAGTGCCGTGAAAGGGTCGATCACCGCCACCCCGGCGCCAGACTCCACCATCGCCCGCGCCAGCGAATACGTCTGCACGGCGATCCGCACGCGAGGCGGTGGCTCGACCGCTTCCAGGTAGCTGTCGAGTCGGGCAGCCAGCGGGTCGCGCTGGACAGCCCGATCAGCGGTGCTCCCGCCAACGCCATCAGCGGCAACGGCTGACCGGCTTCTTCCTCCGGCCAGTAACCTTTCGGCGCCAGCGCCACCAACACGCCCGAGGCCAATGCCTGCGCCTTCAATCCCGGATGATCCGGCAACTGCAACGTCAGGGCCACGTCCACTTCGCGCATCAGCAGATTCTGCATCAGCTCGCGGCTGTGGGCGCTGGAGAGTTCGCAGGCGATGTCCGGGAACTGTGCCGTCCATTGCCGGATCGCCGGCGGCAGCAACGACAGCGCCAGCGCCGGGGTCGCGCCGATCCGCAGGCTGTGGCCGGGCTCGCGGCGCAGGCTCTGGGCCAGGCGTCGCACGCCTTGCAGACTTTCCGTGACCTTGTCGACTTCGCGCTCCAGCTCCAGCGCTTCCGGAGTCGCCTGCAATTTACCGCGCACCCGCAGAAACAGCGGAAAGCCCAACTGCTGCTCGGCGTGCTGCAGCACTTTGGTCACCGCCGGCTGAGAGACGTGCAGCAATTGCGCAGCGGCGCTGACCGAGCCGGTCTGGCGAATGGCCTGGAAAATCTCGATGTGGCGAAGGCGCATGGTGAGTCCATAACCTTTGTTTATAAGTCTGGCATCTTTATTCATTGTTCGGCGCCTGTCACCTCACCCTAACCTCAGCCTCGTCTTCACATAGAAATAAGGACGGACATGGCTCAGCGCGTGTGCATCATCGGCGGCGGTGTGATCGGGTTGGCAACGGCCTATGCGCTGGTGCGCGACGGTTTCGAAGTGACTGTGGTCGAGGCGCGGCAGTCGCTGGGCAGCGAAACCAGTTTCGCCAACGGCGGCCAGTTGTCCTACCGCTATGTGGCGCCGCTGGCTGATGCCGGCGTGCCGTTGCAGGCGCTCGGCTGGATGCTGCGCGGCGACTCGCCGCTCAAGCTGCGCCCGCGTCTGGACCCGGCGCAGTGGCGCTGGATGGCGTCGTTTCTCGCCGCCTGCCGCACCTCGGTCAACCGGGAAAACGCGGCGCATCTGTTGCGTCTGGCGCTGTTCAGCCAGAGCACGCTGAAACGCTGGCGCGAGGATGACGGGCTCACCGGTTTCAACTGGCGGCGCAACGGCAAACTGGTGACCTTCCGCAATGCCGGCAACTTCGACCATGCGCGCAAGGGCTTGGCCGATCCGCAGCAACAACAGGTGTTGTCCGCCGCCGAATGTGCGCAGCTGGAACCGGCACTGACCGATGCGCCGTTTGTAGGCGCGATCTACACGCCGGATGAAGAAGTCGGCGACTGTCACGCCTTCTGCCAGCAGTTGGCGGCGCGATTGACGGCGTCGGGTCGCTGCGAGTTTCGCCTCGGTCAGGCAGTCACCGGCATTCGCCACAGCCACGGCGTCGTTACGGCGATTGAGCTTGGCAACGAAACCCTGCCAGTTGAACAACTGGTGATCGCCGCCGGGCACCGAAGCCCCTTGCTGGCGCTGCCCGGCCTGCGTCTGCCGCTGTATCCGCTGAAGGGTTACAGCCTGACCTTGTCGATCGGCGATGAGCATCGGGCGCCGGACGTGAGCATCACCGACTACGACCGCAAGATCGTCTACGCGCGCATCGGCGAACAGTTACGGGTGGCGGCGATGGTCGACATCGTCGGTTTCGACCCGGCGGTAGATCCCGAGCGGTTGGCACTGATCAAGCGCCAGGCCCGCGACACCTTTCCCGATGCCGGCAATTACGACGCGGCTGTGGAATGGGCGGGCATGCGCCCGGCCACCCCCACCGGCGTACCGCTGCTGGGCGCCACGGCGTATCGCAATCTGTGGCTCAACCTCGGCCACGGCGCGCTCGGTTTCACCCTGGCCTGCGGCAGCGGGCAGTTGCTCAGTGAACTGATCGGTCAGCAGCGTACATCCATTGACCTGCACGGGTTCAATCCCCGTGCGGCGTGACAGTTTCTGCTAAAACACCCCAACCACAACGGAGAATAACAATGCAAAAAATCACGTTGCTCGGCTGCACACTGGCGCTGTTCATCGGCGCCCAGGCACAGGCCAATGAAGTGCCGCTGACCGGCGCGCTTGGCAAGATCGCCAGCGCCAACAGCATCACCCTGGGCTATCGCGACGCCTCGGTGCCGTTCTCGTATGTGGGCGATCACACCGGGCAGCCGATGGGGTATTCGGTGGAGCTGGCGGGCAAGATTGTCGAGCGGATCAAGCAGCAACTGGCGTTGCCGGAGCTGAAGGTGAAGTACAACCTGGTGACGTCGCAGACGCGGATTCCGCTGGTGCAGAACGGCACGGTTGATCTTGAGTGCGGCTCCACCGGGGTGACGGCCGAGCGGCAGAAACAGGTGGCGTTCTCCTACGGTTTCATCTACGTCAAAGGGCAGTTGCTGACCGCAAAGGACAGCGGCATTCACAGCTTCGATGACCTGCGCGGCAAGAACGTGGTGACCACCGCCGGCACCACCAACGAGCGCTATCTGAAGAGCTACAACCTCGACCACAAACTGAACATGTTCGTGATCAGCGCCAAGGATCACGGCGAGGCGTTCCAGATGCTGCAGTCGGGACGGGCAGCGGCCTTCTACATGGACGACGCATTGCTCTACGGCGAGCGGGCCAAGGCGCGGGACCCGCACAACTGGGTCGTGGTGGGGGAGGAACAATCGCGGGAAATCTACAGTTGCATGGTGCGCAAGGATGATCCGCCATTCCTCGCGCTGGTGAACGGCGCGCTGGCCGATTTGTACAGCTCGGGGGAGATCAACGGGATCTACCGTAAGTGGTTCGAACAGCCGATCCCGCCGAAAGGCTTGAACCTTGAGTTCCCGATGACCAGCGAACTCAAGGCAATCATCGCCAAACCGATCAGTGATCCGGTGCAGTGACGGGTTAGAAATCACCCCAAAGCTGCTGAGCCACCGCCAGTGCAACCACCGGCGCAGTCTCGGTACGCAGCACGCGTGGGCCGAGGCGGGCGGCGTGGAAACCGTTGGCCTTGGCTTGCTCGACTTCGGCGTCGGACAAGCCGCCTTCGGGGCCGATCATGAACGCCAGGGTCGCAGGCTTGGCGTGGCTGACCAACGGCTCGGCCACCGGGTGCAGAACCAGCTTCAGCTCGGCTTCGGTCTGTTTCAGCCAGTCCGCCAGCAGTACCGGTGGATGAATCACCGGAACCCGCGAACGACCGCATTGCTCGCAGGCGCTGATCGCCACCTGACGCCAGTGCAGCAGGCGTTTGTCGGCGCGCTCGTCCTTCAGGCGCACTTCGCAGCGCTCGCTGAAGATCGGGGTGATTTCGCTCACGCCCAGTTCGGTGGCTTTCTGGATCGCCCAGTCCATCCGTTCGCCCCGGGACAGGCCTTGGCCTAGATGGATGTGCAGCGGCGATTCGACTTGGCCGGCGAGCTGTTCGTCGATCTGCACCACCACGCGTTTCTTGCCGACTTCCACCAGCGAGCCGCGAAACTCATGGCCGGAACCGTCGAACAACTGCACCGCATCGCCCTCGGCCATGCGCAACACGCGGCTGATGTAATGCGCCTGGGCTTCCGGCAGTTCGTGTTCGCCGGTGCTCAGGGGGGCGTCGATAAAGAAGCGGGACAGTCTCATGCGGGGTCTCTGTAAAATTTGTAAAAGTCTGGCGGCCCCATCGCTGGCAAGCCAGCTCCCCACAGGGTTTTGCGCAGGACCTGTGGGA
>NZ_JABULD010000433.1:0-4750 GCF_014060985.1 Pseudomonas sp. MD195_PC81_125 | reverse complement strand
CTTCTTCCCATTGCCAGTCGGCGGTCAGGCAACGATTGAGCACGTCGACATTACCGTCCGGCCTGAGCGAATAATGGGCTTCGGATTGCGCGCAGTTGCGCTGGAAGTACATCGGCAGTCGCGCCAGTTCATACCAAGTACCCTGATAACGCTTGAGGTTGACACTGTGAGCCGTCTTGGGCGCCAGCGGATCTTCACCGTGAGTGGCGCAGCCGGCCAGTACCAGGCCGGCAAAAAGGACGAACAATAACCGCTTCATTATTTTTCTCCCGTGGGCGCTTGGCCCCGGTTTACTTCAGGCCTTGGCCAGAAAACATCAGCACTTTGTCACCGGCGTACTGCACGCTGATAAAGCTGTTTTTTGTCGCCCCAGGTGCAACTGGACATGCCGAGCGCACCCGAACAGTCGGTGGGTTTGCCGAGCAGCGTCTCAACTTCGGCTTTGGCCATGCCGGCCGAAAGCTTGGAATAGTTTTCCTGGTTGACCTTGCTGCACGCGGCCAACAGCACGCAAAAAGTCAGAAGGGCGATAGATCGCAGCGACATGAAGTAACTCCTGGAGCGGAAGGGGGATGGCATGGTGCCAACCAGAAGCTTAGAAGAGAAAACCCTCATCTGGTTCCCTTCAGAAATGGCTATTTATCGCTCCGCTCGTCTGGCATTTACCGGCAAATCAGACACTTTCTGCGGCTATTGAGCATTTCGTCGCATTTCACCAAAGACGCCTAATCTTTGGCGCACCGCGGTCGAAATAAGAGCAGCGCAAAGCCCCCGAGTGTGGCAAATTGCCGCCCTTTCTCGACCAGCCCCTTCGCGGTAGTTCATTCGATGACCAGAAACATGAAATTCAGCCACAAGATCTTGTTGGCTGCCGCCCTCGTGGTGGCCGTTGCGTTCGCCTGTTTCATTTTGTTCAACGACTATCGACAACGCGAAGCCCTGAGCAGCAGCACCGAAGCCTCGATGCAGGAGCTGGGGAGTCTGACGACCAGCAACATCCAGACCTGGCTGGAAAGCCGCATCCAGTTGCTGCAATCGCTGGCACAGCAGGTCGCCGCCGACGGCAGCGCGCCGGCCAGCCTCAAGCGCATCATCGACCTGCCCGCCTACACCGGCAATTTCCAGCTCAGCTATTTCGGCGGCGCTGACGGCGTGATGTTCTCGGTTCCCGCCGGTAACCGTGCGCCGGATTACGACCCGCGCGCCCGTGGCTGGTACAAGGCCGCCAACAGTGCGCAGCAGACCATCGTCACCGAACCCTACATCGCCGCTTCGTCGGGCAAACTGGTGATCACCGTCGCCACCCCGGTGCAGCGTCAAGGCCAGATGATCGGTGTGGCCGGCGCGGATATCGACCTGACCAGCGTCAGCGCGATCATCAATTCGCTCAACTTCGGTGGCCACGGCCATGCGTTCATCGTCAGCGCCGATGGCAAGATCCTGATTCACCCGGACAGCAAACTGGTGCTGAAAACCCTTGCCGAGGCTTATCCGAACGGTGCGCCGAAAGTCAGCCCGGGCCTGAAAGAAGTCGAATTCGACGGCAAGACCCAACTGATTTCGTTCACCCGCGTCAACGGCGTGCCATCGGCTGACTGGTACGTGGCGCTGGTGCTGGACAAGGACACCGCGTTCTCGATGCTCAGCGAGTTCCGCACCTCGGCGCTGATCGCCATGGTCATTGCCGTGGTGATCATCATCGCCCTGCTCGGCATGCTGATCCGCGTGCTGATGCAACCGCTGCTGACCATGGGCCGTGCCATGCACGACATCGCCGAAGGCGAAGGCGACTTGACCAAGCGGCTGGTGATCCACGGCCACGACGAATTTGGCGCGCTGGGCCTGTCGTTCAACCGCTTCGTCGAGCGTATTCACACCTCGATCCGCGAAGTGTCGTCGGCCACCGGGCAAGTCAACGAAGTCGCCCTGCGTGTGGTCGCCGCGTCGAACTCGTCGATGTACAACTCCGACCAGCAAGCCAGCCGCACCAACAGCGTGGCCGCGGCGATCAACCAGCTCGGCGCTGCCGCCCAGGAAATCGCCCAGAACGCCGCTCTCGCCTCGCAGCACTCCAGCGATGCGCGCAGCCTGGCGGTCGACGGTCAGCAGGTTGTGGATAAAACCATTCACGCGATGCAGCAGTTGTCGGCAAAAATCAGCGACTCCTGCGGCAACATCGAAACCCTCAACAGCAACACGGTGAACATCGGCCAGATTCTGGAAGTGATCACCAGCATCTCGCAGCAGACCAACCTGCTGGCGCTCAACGCCGCGATCGAGGCGGCCCGCGCCGGTGAGGCTGGCCGAGGTTTCGCCGTGGTCGCTGACGAAGTGCGCAACCTCGCGCACCGCACTCAGGATTCGGCGCAGCAAGTGCAGAAGATGATCGAAGAACTGCAAGTCGGCGCGCGTCAGGCCGTGAGCATCATGACCGAGAGCCAGCGCGAGAGCGAAAGCAGCGTCGGCATCGCCAACCAGGCCGGCGAACGTCTGGGCAGCGTGACCCAGCGCATCGGCGAGATCGACGGCATGAACCAGTCGGTGGCTACCGCGACAGAGGAGCAGACCGCTGTGGTCGAGTCGATCAACGTCGACATCAACGAGATCAACACGCTGAACCAGGAAGGTGTGGAGAACCTGCAGGCAACCTTGCGGGCTTGTTCGGATCTGGAGCAGCAGGCGGCGCGGTTGAAGCAGTTGGTGGGCAGTTTCAGGATCTGAGGCGCGGCCACTGGCCCCATCGCTGGCACGCCAGCTCCCACATTGGAATGCATTTCAAGGTGGGAGCGAGCCTGCTCGCGAAGCGGGATTCAGCCGCAGTGAAGATTTAGAACCTGGAACCTGGCTCAGAAAGAAACGCCAACTCCTCTGCCGTCGACTCCCGCCCCAACACCGCATTGCGATGCGGAAACCGGCCAAACCGCGCAATCACCTTTTGATGCCGCTCGGCATAGTCCAGGTTATCGGCAAACACCGCCCGCTCGGCTTCCGGCTGTTCAGCTACCAGATCGATAAAACGCGAAACGGCTTCGTTCTGCACCGCGAGGTTTTCGCAGTGTTCGAACACCAGATAAATGAATACCCGCTGAATCGGCTTCAGTTGCCGATCGAAATCCGCCGCAATGCCCTGCGCGACAAGTTTCTGCGCGCGCAGATCACCGGAAAAGGCTTTGGGTGTATCGCGAAAGATCATGCGTGGCAGTTGATCGAGCAGCAGCACCAGCGCCAGCCAACCTTCGGGACGTTGCGTCCACTCGGTCAATTCACCAGCGAGGGCCTGATCGACAAAGACCCCGAAACGCTCACGCGCTTCGAGGTCTTGGCGGTCTTTCTTGCCGAACCACAATGTACCCTTCTCAGCCGATATCTCGCGCGGTGATTCAGCGTGTCCGAACCACCAGTCGAGCAGCGGCTGCCAGGGCGCGTTCACGGCTTATTCCTTGTGGTAAGCCGTGGCGCGGGCGACTTCTTCTTTCGAGCCGAGGAACACCGCTACGCGCTGGTGCAGGCCTTCGGGCTGAATGTCGAGAATGCGCTGGTGACCGTCGGTGGACGCGCCGCCGGCCTGTTCCACCAGGAACGACATCGGGTTGGCTTCGTACATCAGACGCAGTTTGCCCGGCTTGGATGGCTCACGGCTGTCGCGTGGGTACATGAACAGACCGCCACGGGTCAGGATACGGTGCACATCGGCCACCATCGCGGCGACCCAGCGCATGTTGTAGTTCTTCTTCAGCGGGCCTTCTTCGCCGGCCAGCAGTTCGCTGACGTAGCGTTGTACCGGGGCTTCCCAGTGGCGCTGGTTGGACATGTTGATCGCGAATTCCTGGGTGGTTTCAGGAATGGTGATGTCTTCGTGGGTCAGCACGAAGCTGCCCATTTCGCGGTCGAGGGTGAAGCCTTTGACGCCGTCGCCCAGGGTCAGTACCAGCATGGTCTGCGGGCCGTAGATCGCGTAACCGGCAGCAACCTGCTGGGTGCCTGGCTGCAGGAAGGCTTTTTCGTTCAGCGGCTCGTTCTGGCTCAGGTATTCGTTCGGGCAGCGCAGTACCGAGAAGATGGTGCCGACCGGGGCGTTGATGTCGATGTTCGACGAGCCGTCCAGTGGGTCGAAGACCAGCAGGTAAGCGCCTTTCGGGTATTTGCCGGGGATCTGGTAGGCATTGTCCATTTCTTCGGACGCCATGCCGGCCAGGTGACCGCCCCATTCGTTGGCTTCGAGCAGGATCTCGTTCGACAGCACATCGAGTTTCTTCTGCACTTCGCCTTGGACGTTTTCAGTGCCCATGCTGCCCAGAACACCGCCCAGGGCGCCTTTGGACACGGCGTGGCTGATCTCTTTGCAGGCACGCGCCACCACTTCGATCAGGAAGCGCAGATCGGCAGGAGTGTTATTGCTGCGGGTCTGCTCAATCAAATAGCGACTCAGGGTAACGCGGGACATGGACGGCTCCGGTGGAATGGGGGGCTAAAAACCCGCGCAGTTTACAGGGAGTCTGAAAACCTAGCGAGCGATGACGCCCGGTAACGTGCATTGGGGCGCAATTGCTTGTATCAGACGTGATCGGGTCGAGAGAGTTCAGGCATCGGATTGAGCGTAGTCTGGTTCGGGACGGGTGGTGGCTGGGTTGATAGCGACAGTTTGAGGATTTTTGTTGATTGATCCGCCGTCATCGCTGGCAAGCCAGCTCCCACAAGGACTTCGGCCGTTCACCTGATTTGTGTACACCCAATAACCTGTGGGAGCTGG
>NZ_JABULD010000480.1:0-5303 GCF_014060985.1 Pseudomonas sp. MD195_PC81_125 | reverse complement strand
CGTCCCTGCTCACGGGACTCGGCGCGTTCGAATACATGATTGACCGCATTGACCATGCCATGGCTGGAACGGAAGTTGGTGCCCAGTGTATGCAGGCGGCCAGTGGTGGCCTGACGCGCACGCAGGTAGGTATAGATATCGGCGCCACGGAACGCGTAGATCGCCTGCTTGGGGTCGCCGATCAGGAACAGGCCGGTGTCCGGACTGTTATCTTCGATGCGATAGATGCTTTCGAAGATCCGGTATTGCACCGGATCGGTGTCCTGAAACTCATCGATCAATGCCACCGGAAACTGCTCGCGGATCACCGCCGCCAGGCGCTCGCCGCTGTCGGATTGCAACGCCGCATCGAGCCGCAACAGCATGTCATCAAAACCCATTTCCGCGCGACGACGCTTCTCTTCTTCAAAACGCGCGCCCACCCATCTCGCCGCGTGCTGCAAGACAGCGGCATCCGGGGTGGGCAGCGCGTCGAGGCTCGACTTGAGCCCCGGCATCGCGTCGAGCCCCGGATGACTCGGCGCCTGCCCCTTCCAGGCTTCAGCCATCCCGTCAGGGGTCAGTCGGGTAAAACCAGTGCCGATGTCCAGTTGCTCCATGGACTCGTCTTGCGCCCAGGCCTTGAGTTTCTCGAACCAGGGCTCGAAGTAACGCGCCTGCATCTTGCGTCCGTCAACGGCTTTGCTCGCGACGCCCTCGTGACAGATCACCAGCAGCTCATCCGCCCACTGACGCCATGGCATTTTCAGCTCGAGCAACGCGGCACGTCGCTCCCGCAGACACTCGTCGATCAGCTCTGCGGGAGCCTTTCCGTCGCCACTTTCATGCTCACTGCCAAACAGACCGCGCACCCTTGGCAACAATGCGGCCGGCCCGCCCCAGTGGGTACGAACCCAGTTCAGCGCATCGCCCTGCATCGGATAACAAAACAGTCGCCAGTAATCGCGCAGCACTTCGCCGAGCAGGTCGCTGTGATCGGTCTCCAGGGATTGCGTAAACAGGCTGCCGCTGTCGAATGCATGTTCGCGCAACATGCGCTGGCACCAACTGTGGATGGTGGAGACGGCCGCTTCGTCCATCCATTGCGCGGCGATGTCCAGACGATTGGCGCATCCGGCCCATTGCGCCGGGTCAAATTGCTCACGCAATTCGGCAATCAGGGCATCCGGCGCAGGGGTTTCTTCACGGAAAAACCGCGCAGCCTCGGCCAGCCGCGTACGGATTCGTTCACGCAGTTCCTTGGTAGCGGCATCAGTGAACGTCACCACAAGAATCTGCGGGGGCAGCAGCTCACGGCCGAAACCGTTCGCTTCGCCGCCGTGCCCAAGGATCAGCCGCAGATAAAGCGCCGAGATAGTAAAGGTCTTGCCGGTGCCGGCACTGGCCTCGATAAGTTGACTGCCATGCAGCGGGAAGGCCAGTGCCAAAGGTGTCCTGGTACTCATGCGCGCGCCCCTTCACTGATCAGTGAACGCCAAGGCGCTTCATACAGAGGGCGATACAACGCGTCGCACCAACCGGAGAATGTTTCGTCCGCCAGCAATGCATCAAAGTCTGCAAATTGGCGGAACAACGCGGGGTTCTCTCGGCGCTCGCCTTCACTGGTCTGGCCGTCACCTTCGTAGGCCTTGCGGGCAGCTGCCTCGGCTTTGAGCGGATCAGTCTGCGCAAGCCAGGCGAAGGCTGTCTTGACCGCGATCGGCAGCGGCTGGCGCATGCCGGCCTGCCAGGCGAGCAGAAGATCGCCAAGGAAACGAGTGGCACGATCCTTCTCCATCGGCTCGAGCAACAGCGTATCGTCACTCGCCACCAACGCCGTGCTCAACATGAGTCCGCTGGCGCAGGCCACCAGGTGGTTGACCCAGGGCTTGATCAAGCGATGCCATTTCCGACTTTTGATCGAACCGATGCTGTTGGGAATGGCAGTGACGGACAGCACGCCACCGTCAGCACGCTGATGCAAACCCGCGAGCCAGCCTTCAATACGCACACCCTGCAACTCGAGATTGACCGGGAGTGCGCTGATCAACGGTGTCGGCCATAACGTCAGAAGTTGTTGGTAACGCTGCAGCAGGTCCGGTAACGGCTCGATCAACTCTCGTTGCAGGCATTCGCCGAAACCGGCCATGGGCAGCAACCCGCTGTTTTGCAAACGGCGCGCCTGATCTTCGAGCGCATGATCGACATTATCGGGCTGCCGGAGCGCGGCTTCGAGCAGGCTCTCGCTGAGTGTGTAACGTTGCAATGCGTCCAGCACGAACGGTTCTTCGTCAGCCAGAGGCGCCTCGGCGGCCTCAAAGTACACTTTGAGTCGCTGCGTGAAAAAGTGCCGGACCGGATTGCGCAGGAAATCCTGCAGTAGGGCCAGACTCAGCGGCTCCTCCTGAACATAAGGCGCGAGTAGCTCCGCTTCGTGTTGTGGCTCATGCACCTGGTGCAAAACCTGCCATTCACGGGCATAACTGAATAGTTGGTCGCCTTCATGGAAATAGCGCGAGCTGAACGGTTGCAGGGGATGCTCCTTGGTCATGGCGTGCAACAATTCCTGGTGCTCATCGAGCGACCGCCAGCCACTGGCAAGGTGATCGCGCAACTGGCCGATCAGCACGGAAGCAGGCCGTTCACTATTGTCTCGAATACTGCGTCCGACCCAACTGATGTACAGCTGATTTCGCGCAGACAGCAGCGCCTCGAGCAACAGATAGCGATCATCCTCACGTCGGGAACGGTCCCCAGGCCGGTAATCGCTGCCCATGAGGTCAAAATCAAGTGGAGGTTGCGCCCGGGGATAATCGCCATCGTTCATCCCCAGCAAACAGACGAGCTTGAACGGGATCGCCCGCATGGGCATCAGTGTGCAAAAATTTACTGCGCCGGCCAGAAAGCGCTGGGACAGGCGCCCCTGATCCAGACCCGCGAGCCAGGCCTCCCGAACTACTGTCAGCGGCAACTCATCTACCAACCCCACCGATTCGCAGGTCTGCAGCCAAGTCTCGCGCAGCTCCTCAAGCTGCGTGAGCAGATAATCGTCGTGCTCGTTACTGGCCTTGAAGAATAGTTGCATCAGAATCTGCAGCCGCAGGCCCCACGCCTTGGGCTGAGCAGCCTCATTGAGCTCGTGATGGGCCAGCTCCAATGCATCAAGCAGGGCAACCAGCGGCCCGATCAACGCAGCATCCAGACCGCCGATTTCATCGTAAGGCTCGATACCTGCGCAGGCGTTGGAGCTGCCTACGGCGTATCCAAGCAACATCCGTCGCAGGCCGAAATGCCAGCTGTTTTGCTCAAGCTCATCTGGCAAGCCCAGTCCGGCACGTTGTTCAGCGTTCATTCCCCAGCGCACCCCTGCGCCTTCGATCCAGCGATGCAGCGTAGGTAAGTCGCGTTCCTGAACGCCAAAGCGGGCGCGCAATGCAGGAACGTCGAGCAGGTCGAGGATCTCGCTTACCGGGAAACGACTGTCCGGCAGTTTGAGCAGGTGCTCGACGGCAATCAGCAACGGATCGCGACCGCGCTGGCCCTGGTCGGCCAAGGTAAATGGAATAAAGCGAGGATCATGCCGATCCAGTTGCCCGAACACCGCCCGAATATGGGGCGCATAGCTATCGATGTCCGGCACCATCACGATTACATCGCGCGGGCGTAGATGGGGATTGGCACTGAAGCGGGCGAGTAACTGGTCGTGAAGGATTTCCACCTCACGCTGAGCACTGTGGGCTATATGAAAGCGGATCGACTCATCCTGCGTCAGGTCGACGGCAGGCCAGTGCTCACGCGTTTCATTGAGCGGCCGCAATTCGAGGATGTCGTCCTGAAGTTGATTGAGCAGAGTCTGTGGCTGCGTCTCGCTGAACAGGTCGATGCGCCCGTCACGGAATGCCGCACGATAGCTATTGGGGTCATCGTAGCTGTCCAGCAAGTTGATGTAGTCGCGCCCCTGTTTGCCCCAGGCTGCGAGCAACGGATGCGCGTGTTGGTGCAGCGCTTCCGGATCGAGCACGACCGGCATGCCGGTCTTGCGGCTTTGCCGCTTGTATTGATGGCGCAGCAGATCCTTGTCGGCAACGATATCGGCCCAGTGGTGTCGGCAAGGGTTGTGCACACACAGCAGCACCTGACTGAAACGCGCAAGTCCGGCCAACGCTTCGAGCACCTGGGCCGGCAACGAAGATATGCCAAACACGATCACCCGCGAGGGTAGTCCTGCAGGTGCGTTTTCAAGGGCATTTATGCGCTCGATAAAGCGCTGATGAACACCTGCCCGGCTCTGCGCCATGCCCTGCTCACCGACATCTTCCAGCAGAGCACGCCACAACTCAGCCTGCCAGCAACTGACCGGGGGCAGTGGCTTCACTTCACCTCGAACATTGCGCAACTGGTGCCGGCCTTCGGCCCAGTCCTCGAGCCAATCAGCCCGATACACTTGGTACTGGTCAAACAGATCTGCCAGGCGCTCTGACAGCTGGTAGCGCTTGCGTAAATCCGTGTCGTGCGTGAGGAACCGTTGCAGCGGCTCAAAATGGGGGCGATCAATAACCTGCGGCAGCAAGCGCATCAGTCGCCAGGTCAATGGGGCTTTGTCGAGCAGGGACTTGGCGGGAATTTCGTCTCGGCCTAACACCATACGGTAAAGCTGCCACATGAAACTGCCAGGCAATTGCACATCTATGGCCGCAGCTATTCCGCATCCCCCGAGGTCGTCGTCCTCAGGGTCTTCCGCCAAAGCCAGTTTGAGCCATTGGGCGATACCGTTGCTCTGCACCAGAGCGATTTCGTTCTCCAAGGGTGCCAATGGATAGCGCCGCATGACACTAACCACCAGGCTGCGCAGTTCGTCCAGGCTATTGCTCTGGACCACCATGAATGCAGCATTGAGGGACTGGGCGTCCGGCATAAAAACTTCCTTGGAAAAGTACAAAGCCAGGGCAGAACCTTAGCATTGTCGGCAGGCTGTGACAGCCGGAAGGGCATACCGCGCGCTGTAGGAACTTTCCTGCGCGCAAAACAAAACCCCAATTGCTTTCGCAATTGGGGTTTCGGAATTTAATCTTGACGATGACCTACTCTCACATGGGGAAACCCCACACTATCATCGGCGATGCATCGTTTCACTTCTGAGTTCGGGATGGGATCAGGTGGTTCCAACGCTCTATGGTCGTCAAGAAATTCGGGTACTGACTCGTGACCAACTGGCCTCGCTTCAGCAAATCGGGTATGTGATACAGGTGTTTGTGAGCAGCGCGAACTTTCGGTTCATTGCGTCTTCACACACCGCAATCTGGTCTCTTTCGAGCATTCAGATT
>NZ_JABULD010000055.1:0-9921 GCF_014060985.1 Pseudomonas sp. MD195_PC81_125 | reverse complement strand
TCCCACAGGTTTCTCTGGGGTACCCCATATTTGGGTACAACCCGAATCCCTGTGGGAGCTGGCTTGCCAGCGAAGGTCGCGACCCGGTATCAAGGCAAGCGCCGATTATGCCTACCCCGGATGCGCCGCTGCCAACAGCTCTTTGGTGTAAGGGTGCTGCGGTGAGTCGAAACACTTCGTGACTGGCGCCGCGCTCGACCACCTTGCCGTCCTTGATCACGATCATGTCGTGCGCCAGCGCCCGTACCACCGCCAGATCGTGACTGATGAACAGGTAGGTCAGGCCGTGTTTTTCCTGAAGGTCGCGGAGCAGGGCGACCACCTGCTTCTGTACGGTCCGATCGAGCGCCGAGGTCGGCTCATCGAGCAGGATCAGCGCCGGCTTCAGCACCAGGGCCCGGGCGATAGCGATGCGCTGGCGTTGACCGCCGGAAAATTCGTGCGGATAGCGATGACGACTTTCCGGATCGAGACCTACTTCCTTGAGCACGCGGATCACCTGGGCATCGCACTCTTCGGCGCTGGACTGACAATGCACCTCCAGCCCCTCGCTGATGATCTGCGCCACCGACATCCGTGGGCTGAGACTGCCGAAGCGGGTCCTGGAACACTACCTGCATCTGCCGGCGCCACGGCCGCAACTGCTTCTGGTCGAGGCCATCAAGGGCGGTGCCCTGAAAGCGAATGCTGCCCTCGGAATCGAGCAGCCGCAGAATCGCCTGGCCCAGGGTCGATTTACCCGAGCCGGATTCGCCGACAATGCCCAGGGTCTTGCCGCGCTGGATATTCAGGCTGATGCCGTCCACTGCACGCAGGTATTGCTTGCGCTGGAACAGCCCGCCACCGACGACGAACTCGACGCGCAGATAATCCACCTCCAGCACGTTCTCGCGTTCGTCCCGGGGCAGGGCTTCGCCTTCCGGCTCGGCGTTGAGCAACACACAGCTGTAAGGATGTTTTGGCTCGGTAAACAGGGTTTCGCACGGCGCCTGCTCGACGATTTCACCCGCCTTCATCACGCACACCCGTTGCGCGATGCTGCGCACCAGATTGAGGTCGTGACTGATCAGCAGCAGCGACATGCCCAAGCGCTGCTGCAAGGATTTGAGCAGCAGCAGGATCTTGCGCTGCACCGTCACATCCAGTGCCGTGGTTGGCTCGTCGGCAATCAGCAGTTCCGGCTCGCAGGCCAGGGCCATGGCGATCATCACCCGTTGCCGCTGACCACCGGACAGCTGATGCGGATAGGCTTTGAGGCGCTCTTTGGGTTTTTGAATACCCACCAGTTCCAGCAGTTCCAGAATGCGTAGTTGCGCTGCTTTACCGCCCAGGCCGCGATGCACCAGCAGCGTTTCGCCGATCTGTTTTTCAATGGTGTGCAGCGGATTGAGCGAGGTCATCGGTTCCTGGAAGATCATCGCGATGCGGTTGCCGCGCAGTTCCCGCAGCACCTTCGGATCGGCACCGAGCAGTTCCTGGCCGCGATAGCGAATGCTGCCAGTGGTTTGCGCATCACTTTCGGGGAGCAATTGCAGAATCGAATGTGCGGTCACCGACTTGCCCGAGCCCGATTCACCTACCAGTGCCAGGCACTCGCCGGGGCGAATGTCCAGGCACAGGTTGCGCACTGCCGGCTGGCCATGGAAGGCGACATTGAGGTCACGGATTTCGATCAGGTTATCAGTCATGGTCACACTTCAGGATCGAGGGTCGAACGCGTCACGTAACGCTTCGCCGATGAACACCAGTAAAGAAAGAATCAGCGCCAGGGTGAAAAACGCCGTCAGCCCGAGCCACGGTGCTTGCAGGTTCTGTTTGCCCTGACCGATCAGTTCGCCCAGCGAAGCGCTGCCGGCGGGCATGCCGAAACCAAGGAAGTCGAGGGCGGTGAGGGTGGAAATCGCTCCGGTCAGAATGAACGGCAGGTAACTCAGCGTTGCGTTCATCGCATTGGGCAGGATGTGCCGGACAATCACCTTGCGGTCGCTCAGGCCCAGGGCGCGAGCGGCTTTGACGTATTCCAGGTTGCGCCCGCGCAGGAACTCGGCGCGCACCACATCCACCAGCGCCAGCCAGGAAAACAGCGCCATGATCCCCAGCAGCCACCAGAAATTCGGCTCGACGAAACCCGACAGGATAATCAGCAGATACAACACCGGTAACCCGGTCCAGACTTCCAGCAGGCGTTGCCCGAGCAAATCGACCCAGCCGCCGTAATAGCCTTGCAGGGCCCCGGCGGCAATCCCGATCAGTGCACTGATGGCGGTGAGCATCAAGGCAAACAGGATCGACACCCGGGCGCCGAAAATCACCCGCGCCAACACATCGCGCGCTTGATCGTCAGTGCCCAGCCAGTTGACCTTGGAAGGCGGGCTCGGCGCAGGTTGATTGAGGTCGTAGTTGGGCGTGTCGTCGCTGAACGGAATCGGCGGAAACAGCAGCCAGCCACCGTCCTTGCGGATCAGGTTCTGCACGTAATCACTGCGATAATCGGCCTGGAACGGCAGCTGGCCGCCAAATTCCTGCTCGGTGTAACGCTTGAACACCGGGAAGTAGAGCTGGCCCTGATAGCTGACCACCAACGGTTTGTCGTTGGCGATCAGTTCACCGCCCAGCGTTACCACGAACAGTCCGATGAACAGCCACAGCGACCACCAGCCTCGGCGGTTTTTCTTGAAGCGTGCGAAACGACGTCGGCCCAGGGGCGAGAGCTTGAACATCAGGCGTTCCTCGCGGCGAAGTCGATACGCGGATCGACCAGGGTGTAGCACAGGTCGCCGATCAGTTTTATCAAGAGGCCGAACAGGGTGAAGATGAACAGCGAACCGAATACGACCGGGTAGTCTCGGGAAACCGCCGCTTCGTAACTCATGCGGCCGAGGCCGTCGAGGGAGAAGATCACTTCGATCAGCAGCGATCCGGCAAAGAACACACTGATGAACGCCTGTGGAATCCCCGAGACCACCAGCAGCATCGCGTTGCGAAACACGTGACCGTAGAGCACGCGGCGCTCGCTCAGGCCTTTGGCGCGGGCGGTGACCACATACTGGCGGGTTATTTCATTGAGGAACGAGTTCTTGGTGAGGATCGTCAGCGTGGCGAAACCGCCGATCACCAGCGCCGTCACCGGCAACACCAGGTGCCAGAAGTAATCGGCAATCTTGCCCAGGGTCGACAGCGATTCGAAGTTGTCCGAGACCAGTCCGCGCACCGGAAACCAGTTCAGCGAGGTGCCGCCGGCAAACACCACGATCAGAAACATCGCAAACAGAAACGCCGGCATCGCATAGCCGATGATGATCGCGGTGCTGCTCCAGATATCGAAATGGCTGCCGTGATGCACCGCTTTGCGAATGCCCAGCGGGATCGACACCAGATAGGTGATCAGTGTCGCCCACAGGCCGAGGGAAATGGTCACCGGCATTTTTTCCAGAATCAGATCGGTGACGGTGGCGCCGCGGAAAAAGCTTTTGCCGAAGTCCAGCTGCGCGTAGTTCTTCAGCATCAGCCACAAGCGTTCATGCGCCGGCTTGTCGAAACCGTACTGTTTTTCGATGTCCTTGATCAGTTGCGGGTCGAGGCCACGGCTGGCACGCGAAGTGCTGCTCATGGTCTCGCTGGCACTGCCGCCGACGCTCGCTCCGCCGATGCCTTGCAGATGGGCGATGGCCTGTTCGACCGGGCCGCCGGGGGCCGCCTGGATGATCACGAAATTCACCAGCAGGATGATCACCAGCGTCGGAATGATCAGCAGCAAGCGCCGCAGAATGTAAGCCCACATCAGTGCGGTCCTCCGGGTCTGCCACGACCGATTTTTTCGGCGGTCATCTGCTGGTTGGTCAGCGGCGTGCTGCTGATTTCCCACCAACTCTCGATGGCTTCGTCATTGCTGGCTTGTGTCGCCGGCATGCCGAATCGATTCCACCAGACGGTGGAGGTGCCCGGCGGGTAATAGTTGGGAATCCAGTAGTAGTTCCACTGCAACACCCGATCCAGGGCGTGGGCGTAGTGCAGCATGTCACTCTGGGTCGAGGCGAGGATCAGGCCGTTGATCAAGGTGTCGACCGCGGGATTCTTCAGCACCATGTAGTTATTGGCGCCGGGGTCGTTGGCCGAAATCGAGCCGAAGTAGTTGAGCAACTCGCCACCCGGAGATGTGCTGACCGGGTAGCCGGTGACGATCATGTCGTAGTCACGGCTCATCAGGCGATTGACGTATTGCGAGGAGTCGATGCGGCGGATATTCAGGTCGATGCCGATCTGTTTCAGCGTGCGTTTGTAAGGCAGCAGCAGGCGATCCATGCCGTTCTGGCTGACCAGAAAGGTGAAACTCAGCGGTTCGCCCTCGGCGTTGACCAGTTGGTCGCCATCGGGTTTCCAGCCTGCCTGTTCGAGCAACTCCAGAGCCTGCAACTGTTTATCGCGGATCAAGCCGCTACCGTCGGTTTTCGGCGCCTCGAAGACCTGGGTGAAGACCTCGTCGGGAACCTGCCCGCGCAGCGGCTCAAGGATTTTCAGCTCCGCCGCATCCGGCAGCTCGCGGGCGGCCAGGGCGGTGTTGGAGAAATAGCTCTGCTGGCGGATGTACATGTTGCGCATCATCTGCCGGTTGCTCCACTCGAAATCCCAGAGCATCGCCAGTGCCTGACGCACCCGACGATCCTGGAACATCGGTTTCTGCAGGTTAAACACGAAGCCCTGTGCCGATTGCGGGGCCTCGGTGGCCAGGTGGGCTTTCTGCAAGCGGCCGTCACTCAGCGCCGGGCTGTCGTAACCGATCGAATAGCCGGTGGCGGAAAACTCGCGATTGTAATCATAGGCGCCGCCGCGCAGCACCTGGCGTGCGACATCGGTGTCGCCGAAATACTCGATGCTGAAGTGATCGAAGTTGTACAGGCCGCGACTGACCGGCAGGTCCTTGCCCCACCAGTCGGGATTGCGCTCGAATGTGATGCTGCGCCCGGAGTCGACCTTGCCCACCCGATACGGGCCGCTGCCCAGCGGCGGTTCATAGCCGCCGCCACCGGCGAAGTCGCGGGTTTTCCACCAATGCTCGGGAAACACCGGCAGGGTGGCGATGTCCAGCGGCAAGGTGCGGTTCTCGTTGCTCTTGAAGTCGAAGCGCACGGTCAGCGGCGCTTCCACTTCGACACCTTTGACATCGGCGAACTGCGTGCGATAGCGCAGGCTGCCCTGGGTCATCAGCAAGTCATAGGTGTAGCGCACGTCTTCGGCAGTGATCGGCGTGCCGTCGGCGAAACGCGCTTGGGGGTTGATGAAAAAGCGCAGGGACAGGCCGTCCTCTGAACGTTCCATTTTTTTGTGCCACCAGGCCATAGACGGTGTAAGGCTCGTCCATCGAACGCTGGGCCAACGGCGAATAGAGCATGCCGTCAATCTGGGTGACGCCGATGCCCTTATCGATATAAGGCAGGATGTGATCGAAATGCCCGATCTCTATCGCCGAGCGGCGCATGGTGCCGCCCTTGGGCGCCTGCGGGTTGGTGTAGTCGAAGTGGCTGAAACCGGCCGGGTATTTGGCCGGTTCGCCATAGACGGTCAACGCGTGTTGCGGGGTGGCGTCCACACCGGCGGCGCCCAACAACAGGGCCACGGCAGTGAACAGCAGAGAAGGGAAAGCCAGTCGCATTGTCAGCCTTAAAGCCGGGTGATCGATAAGCGCAATTTGTACGCGAGCGGCGCGTCAGTCGCCAGCCGTATCCTGTAACCAAAACACAACGGCCCACCAGAAGGCGGGCCGTTGGGGCAGCAATCAGGCGACGGATCAGTCCTGGCGGCTGGTGACTTCGAGCAAGTGATAACCGAACTGGGTCTTCACCGGGCCTTGCACGACGTTGATCGGCGCGCTGAAGACCACGGTGTCGAACTCCTTGACCATCTGGCCAGGACCGAACGAACCCAGGTCGCCGCCCTGACGACTGGACGGACAGGTGGAGTTGGCCTTGGCGACTTCGGCGAAATCAGCACCGCCTTCGATCTGGGCCTTGAGTTCGTTGCACTTGTCTTCGCTGGAAACCAGGATGTGGCGGGCAGTGGCTTTAGCCATGGGGAAAATCTCCAATCTATTTCAGTAAAGTGTGGAGCCTACCGGAATCAGTAAGCGATTTCTCGGCAAAGTTCCGCTCGGTGCGTTGGCGCACGCTTACAGCTGCGCAGCCCGCAGGCGAGCAGCATGCTCGACGTAGAGGGCGATCGGATCCTGGCCGGTTTTTTTCCCTCCGTCGGTGCGACGCAGACTGCAAGGTGGCTGAAAGGATAGTCGGAGCGGATGACCCGGCCCAGATGGGAACTGTAGCGTCCCACGAAGCCATCGTTCTGTCCGGCCTCAGCGACAAAATGCTCTGATAATCTCCGGCAGACGATATGCACCGGATCAAGTGCCTGCAATAAGTTGTCCTGCAGCGTGCCGCTCCAGGAATAGTAGTGAACGTCATTGACCCGCTCCGCACCCTGGCCGCCCCAGCTGGAAGGCAGACCTTGCGGATACTTTCTGTTGAATTGCCCAACACCTGCGGTCGTCAGGGCATTGAGTGCGGCGACAGCGTTCTGCGGCAGGCCCGGTTGCCCGCTGAGCAGCGAGAGGAAGCGGGCAAACTGTGTTGCAGCGTGCTCCGCCACCTGTTCCGGCAGACCACCTGGTATCAGGGCCTGGCGTAAGGCGTCAGCCAGTTCCGAACCGTGATTGGGGCCACTTACCGACGTGACCGAGGCGACTTTCTCCGGTGCCAGCGCAGCGGCGTAACGGCACGCCAGCGCGCCCTGGCTATGCCCGATCAGGTTGACCTTGCCGGCTCCTGTTCCTCGCAGAACGCTTTCGATCTGGAACATCAATTGCTGGCCGCGTACTTCGTTGTCATGGGTCGCAGACAGCTGCGGCACAAACACTTGGCCGCCTGCTTCCCTCAGCGCTTGCTTGACATCATGAAAAAGCTCGAAATGGCCGATACGGTCAAACCCGAACAGGCCATGGACCAAAAGGATGGGGTAGCGGGTTGTCGCATTCCGTTGCATGTTTCTGCCTCTTTCTGCAGATGCTTGTCAGTGGTTGGTGCGTGCCACTGTAAAACAGGCCTGCGGGTCGGCGATGTCTGAAAGCTCCTCGGTACTGAAAGGAAACTGGACTAAAAGCGGTACGAATATTCGCTTCTGCTTGAGGGGGTAGTCGGAACATTTGGCAATCTTTTGAGCGGTATCGCTTGATTCTGCTTCGTATGCCTACGTCATGCGGTGCATTTACCCTGCTGATGGGAGGCATTGTGCTGACTTCTGGCGATTGCTGAATGGTGTTCAATGGCGTTCGTTCGACGCTGCCTTCATGGCGGCGTTTTATCCAAGGAATGGAGCTACGAATGTCTATATACGAAGTCAACGGCGACGCCTCTGTGGCGACCGCGTCAAATACCTCTCCCGTAGCGGATGACTCCGGTGGACGCGGTCTTCTGAGTTTGAAGGTGGACGGCGAGAACTTCGAGTTCTGCTATCGACCTGCGTCTGCACCGGCACCCGATCCAGTCTCGTGGCTGCCTGCGCCCATGATTGAAGTTATGGAGGGCGGAATGCTTGATCCCACACTGAACCAGGCATTCGTCAGGGTTGCGCCTTACCCGAACATGGTGTGCGGCGACAAACTTGTGCTGCACTGGCAAGGGCTGGATGACGAAGGCTTGTCCTACATCCACGAAATCACTCGCACGGTCAGTGAAGGCCAGGTGGGGCAGGAACTTGTCTTTGTCGTGAAGGGATTGCACATAGCAGCGCTGGAGCGTGGTTCACTGGAGGTTTTCTGGACGCTGTACAGCGTCGCGCTGCCGGAGCCGCTGTCATCCAGGCGCTTGCAGCTGGATGTGGGCGATCCGGAACCCGATCTGCTGGCGCCGATCCTTGAAGAGACGGTGGGTGGGACGCTTGATCCGGACCGTGTTCCGCAAGGGACTGGCGTGATCGTGCGACCTTACGCCCGGATGGCTGTCGGGGACCGAGTCATCCTGTCCTGGCAAGGTGTCGAAGGACTGCCGGTGATCAATGATGTAATGCTCGTAGAACAGTTTGCTGTGGGCGAAGCGCTGTCTTTCTGGATACCCGCGCATTGCATCGCCCCCACATCGCATGCACGAGGTGAGCGTCAGCTACCGGGTAGAGTCAGGCTCGGCTCAGATAAGGCAGTCTGCAAGACTGCGCGTTCTGATCGCACCCTTGATGCGAGGTGATCTTGCAGCTCCGCAGGTACTGGAGGCGCAAGACGGCGAGCTGGAGGTAGTGGATGCCGAGGATGGCATTACCGTGGTGATCGACAATGCCCAGGCTGAGGAGGGGGAGCTGGTTTACTTGAAATGTGATGGTGAGTATTTCAGTCATCGCGATGATCGGGATATCACCCGGGAAACCGCAGGCCAGCCCGTGGTATTCATCGTGCCTTACCGTTTCTGGCGAGAGCATCGGGAAACTGTGGTGCAGGTGTCGTATTCGGTGGAACGGCTGGATGATGTCAGCCAGGCCTCTGAGGTGACCCGTATCCGGGTGCGGGCATAACCTGTGGTGAAAGCTGAACGATGATTCAGCTTTGCGGGATTTTGACAATCCCGCAAAGGCTGTTCAGCTCATCAGGCTCGAAGACGTTCGGCTGCGTTCGATAGCAACAGCTCTGTCGCACTGAACCCAAGGCAACCATCGGTCACCGACACGCCGTAACGCAGGGCGGGGCCTAGAGGCTGGCAGCCTTCGAACAGGTGGGACTCAATCATCATCCCGATCAAGGAACGATCCCCCTGCAGACGCTGTTCGAGCACCGCATTGAACACCTCGGGCTGGCGCAGAGGATCCTTGCCGCTGTTGGCGTGGCTGCAGTCAACCATGATCCGCGCCGGAATCTTCAGGCGTTTCAAGTCGGCACGGACCTGGGCAATGCTTTCGTGACCGTAGTTCGGGCCGTGATGGCCACCACGCAGCACCATGTGTGTGTCAGGGTTGCCCGGGGTCTGAATGATCGCCGGGTGCCCCTGGCTGTCGACACCAAAGTGTCGATGCGGGTGGGCTGCTGAGCGCATGGCATCGACAGCTACAGCGACGCCGCCGTCAGTGCCGTTCTTGAAGCCGACGGGCATGTTCAGACCACTGGCCATTTCCCGGTGGATCTGCGATTCGGTGGTGCGTGCACCGATGGCAACCCAACTGAGCAGGTCGTCGAAGTAGCCGGCAGCCATGGGCTGCAGGAGTTCGGTAGCGACAGGCAAGCCCAGGCGGATCATCTCGATCATCAATTCGCGCGACAGGGTCAGGCCCGCAGCCATGTCGTCGCTGCCATCCAGATGCGGGTCGTAGGCCAGACCTTTCCAGCCGACGGTGGTCCGTGGTTTTTCGACGTAAGCGCGCATCACCAGCAGCATCTCGTCGCTGACTTGATGTGCGAGGCGGGAAAGCTTTTCGGCGTATTCGAGTGCGGAGCGCGGGTCATGAATCGAGCAAGGGCCATTGAGAATCGCGCGGACCGCCTGGCGATGGGCTGCGACTTGCTGGGCGAGGGCATTGCTCAGGGGCAATTGCTGTTTGAGTTGCAACGCGCTGGGCAGACGCAGGGTCAGCGCTTCGTTGGCAGAATCGAGGGTGGACAGTGGCAGAGCAGAAACAGACGAGTTCATATTCAGGATTCCTGGGCTGGCGGCGGGTGCTTCCCGCTCACTCGGCCCTACTTGGGTGTTCGACAATTGGCCGTATTGGCTGCGTGTGTGTGCTTGCCACCTGTGGGTGACCGATCGGAGGCGGCAGGCTGTCCCGAGCGGAGGCTGCTAAATCGCCAGGCGCTAAAAGTGTCGTAACGGTAATAAGTGGCGTAGTTCATGTCGTGATTCCTCAAAGTGTCTGGTGTGTTGCTGAAAAGTTTGGGGCCTGAAAAAACAAAACCCC
>NZ_JABULD010000014.1:0-4963 GCF_014060985.1 Pseudomonas sp. MD195_PC81_125 | reverse complement strand
CTTCGAACCGACGCCCTTGCCCTGCCACGCCAGCGCAACGGCCATGCCGACACTGCCGGCGTGGCTGCGACGAATCCGCGAAAAAGCCTCCAGTCCGAGATGCCCGATCACCGCACCTTGATGCAGCGCCACCAGTTTCACCATCCGCTCATTTTCCGGCATCAGTCGTTGGCGCCAGATCTCGGCAGACTGAAACGGCATCTGCAACACCTGCCGGGTCACGGCCGGGTCGTTGTAAAGCGCGGTGACGCCCTCGACGTGCGATTCGCTGAAGCGTTCGAGGTGGATGGCGGGGTTGTGCTCAGGCATGAAAGATCCCTCCTGGATCAGTGCGTGGCCGGTCACTTTAAACCGCTTCTTCACGGACTCGCCACGACTGTTTAAAGCCGTTGACCGAAACGTCCGGTAAGCCACAACGCCTTGCGCCATTGCCTACGCATCCGCCAGAATCCGCCGGCTTGTACGCCTTGAGGGTGGGCTCTATCGTCTCCGGGTCGCTGATGAATCAGCGATCGGGTCTCGCAGCCCGCGATCTCTAGACGCACAACATCCTCCAGTTTTATGGCGGCTGTACGTGGGAGACCCTCGGGTCTGCCGGTTCTAGAGTCCCGGTCTGCGACCCGCGTATAGCTGCCCCCCCTTCGTATCGCAGCGAATCGTGGCGGCTCCATGACTCTGGAGATTCAATCATGATCAAACCAACACCAAACCCACCCGAAACCGACTCGACCTCGCCCTACGAAACCCTCGATTCAAAGAAATTCCACGAAGCCGCCGACCGCGCCCTCGACCACTACCTCAATCCGTTCCACCCCAGAAAGCCGCTGCTCAAACCCATCACCCGCTACCTCATCGCCCCCGGCATCCCGAATGAAGAACTGCTGGCCGACGCCTGCGAAAACCTGACCTCGGCCAAAACCATGGCCAGCGATTTTGCCGGGATGATCGATACGCCGCGGCGGCATGTGCTGCTGGGCATCGGGCAACTGATCATGCTGGCGGAACTGGCGGTGAACCGGGTGCTGGATAATCTGGATGTGGCGGCTGAACCTCAGCCCTGAGTGATGAAACCAAAACAGCCCCGCATGGGCCGTTTTCGCGTCTGTAGGAAAACCGTTCTCCAACGACCATTCGTCTTGAAACAGCGCTCACCTGTCAGATCTGACAGGTGACGCCTTCACGTATCCAGCGTTTGATGACGCCTGCATCCCTACCTCGCCGGAGCATCGACATGACTACGCCTACCTCACTGCAAAACACCAATCTGGTGCTGGCACCTCCTTTCGTGCAGGGCGCCACTGATTCAGTTATCGGCGCGCGCATCGGTGTCCCGCTTGCCATTTACAATCTGGTGCCCGACGGCCTGGGCGCGAGAGTTCGAATCGATCCGCCACTGGCAGGCACGGTCGATCCGACTGATACCATCGTGCTGAAGCTAAAGGGTGAGGTGGCGCCACTGGACAGCAAGCCTGTCGGCAACCCGGACGCCCCGATTGAAATGCGTATTCCAGTGGGGCGACTGCACTCCGACCGAGTCAACGAGCTGTACTACGAAATTTTTCGCAACAGCCAGAACTTCAGCTCTTCCACGCCGATGCTGGAAGCGCTCTTCAACATGATCCGGCCTGGCTTGAAAGACGTCCGCCCCGATATCGTGGGCCATTCCGAACTCGGCATGACGCTGCCTGACGAGATCAAGAATGGCGTCGGGCCAGGGTTTGTCAGCGCACAGGTGTGCTTCACCTATCCCTATTGCCGGGCCTACGACACGATCACACTCAAGTGCAATGGGGAGATCGTCACTTTCGAAGTGGGCACCAACGACGCACCGCAACCACCTGACCCCGGCTCGCCGGCACCGACCACCGTGTGTTTTATCGTGGATCGCGCATTCCTCGACAAGGCCATCAGGCCGAGCGGCAAACTGGACTTTTCATTCACCGTGACTGACCAACTCCTCAATACACCCGACCCCGACGCCGTGTGGTCAGCCTCGCAAACCGTCGACGAGAACCTGGACGGCAAACGCTTGCAGGGGGTGATCTATCGTGAGCGCCCGAACGATCCTGGCGATGTATCCGAGATCATCGACCTGGAGTTACTGGGTACCAATCGACTGCAAGTGATTGTGCTGACCAACGACCCGCGCCTGCTTGCGGGGGATGTCATCGATGGAACCTATACGGCAAGCGCTGAAGGTAAACTCGACGTCGTGGTGCCGTTGAAGGGAGTCGTGGAAGCCGACGAGTTCGGACAGAAAAAGGTCTTGATCCTGTGGGTAGACAATAACAAGGTGATCGCCGGCAGCACAGTGAAGAGCATGTATGCGGTGCTGCGCAATGGCACATCTATCGGCCAATCGGTCGCGGCCATGGCCCGAGTGGTGGGTGAAGGGTTACCGGATCTGCTGCCACCACGTTTTCAGAAATCGCTGGGTGGTGTTCTGGACCCGTTGGATCCCGCTAACCTGAAAGGTGCAAACGGCCAGGTGGAAGTGCTCGGTTTCCGTTCAGGCGATGTCGTAAAAATGATTGGCTCTTGGGCTGGCTCACCGACATTCGATTTCAAACCATTGAATTCCGCAAGCCGGGCCAACTTTCCTTTGGACAGCGCATTTCTCGCGGCGAACATGGGTAAACAGTTGAAGTTACGTTATGTACTGCAACGTAGTGGCAAGCTGTACGACTCGCAAGTACTGGACGCCTCAGTAAAGAGAATTGCGGATCACGATCCGAGACTGCCTGTGCCGACGATTGATGGGAACGACACATCTAACCTGGACGCTACAAAACTGCTTCCGTCCTCCGTGCTTCAGTTGCCGGCGTATGCACATCAAGTGTCGGGACAGAGCGGATGGTTACGCTATGAGGGGGTGGACAGCAAGGGTAATCCGGTCTTCCACGACGACCTGAATGGTGACGCCCTGAGCGCCGGACCGGGACTGGTCCGGCCTGTACCGTTGACTTGGTTGCAAGGGCTCATGGATGGCAGTGTGTTCACCATCCTGTTCAGTTTGAACTATGACGGGGTGGCCAATGCGGGATTGGCGGTGAAGTTTCCGGTTCGCAGTTACACCGTTCAGGCACAGCCTGAGGTCGTGGTGGCGTTTCTCAATGCGCCTTACACCGCTACGACGGGCGAACAGGTGACGGGGATTGAACTGCTTGTCACTCAGGCAGGGCTGCCCAGTGCAGGACAGACTGTCACCATCACCTTGCCACAGGGGACGACGTTTGTCGGAGGGGCGGGAACCAAGGACTTCGTGACCGGCGTTGAGGGGAAGATAGCGGTTAATGGGGTTAAGGCGGGGAGTGTGGAAGGGGATCATTCAATTACTGCTGTCAGTGGTAGAGCAACGGCCAGTGCGAGGTTGAGCATTCGTGCGGATGAAGGAGAAGTGATCGACCATACGGACTTCACTAATGGTACAAATGGTTGGTCGGTTCGTACCAGAGCTCAGACATTAATGAAGGAAGGCCAAGATGGATTCTTACGATTCGTCTCCGATCCCAATTCCCTCTCAGCCATTACTAAGACATTCAGCTTAACCAAAGGAAAATACCAACTCACAATAACAGCGAGAAGGACTCTTCAAACTTCGAACTTATACTATATCTTCAATAGTACTGACTGGACAATAGCGCCGCTCGGCACATTCTGGAGCGAAGTTAGCAGCGAACTAACCTTAAACGCAGACGTAAATAAATCCGTATCTTGCGGCTTTGCATGGGCCGGTACCTATGGCAATCAGGGCGACATAACCTCTATAAAAATCATAAAACTAAAGACCAATTAACCCGAAACATCCAATACAGCAAAAAAAATGAAAAATGGGACAAGGAAAAAGTGGACGGATTTATTTAACTGGATAAATCCGTCTTTTTTACGTTATTCAAACCACTCCCCACGTTCGCTAAACGTCCGCCGAATCAACTCCACGAGCACCTGTACCTCTTCAACACCCTGCGAGTCACTGTTCACCGCCAACCACGCCTGCAACCGCATCGCCTCCTCAAACAACCCCGGCAAAGCCACCAACCCGCGATCAAACCGGCTCATGTACATCGGCAACAAACCAATGCAAGCGCTGCACCGGATCATCTCCAGCATCAGCTCGTAAGACTGCATCTGCACCACCCCGGCCAAGCGCTGTTCGACGAGATTGTTCCACGGCCGGAAGCTATCGATCTGCCGGTCATGCTGCCATTGCACCAGCATGAAATCGGCAAGATCATCCGGGCTCCCTGGCCGTGCGGTCACGCGGGAATAGCGTTTGGCAATGTGCGGCTGGTATTCCAGTTGCGCGAGGCGTTGCGGTTCGCTGGTGGCGAAGGTCGGGGCCGGGGTACGGGGGTTTCACCATGGGCGAGCCACAGCACGATGTCGGCGCTGACGGCGCGCAGAGCCAGTTCGCTGTCGAGGGCGATGATCTCGAGGCGCACGCTGGCATTGCGGCGCAGCAGTGCGATGAGGTCGCGGCCGAGGATGTCGTGCAGGATCGATTCGGCGACGGCCAGCCTGATCAGGGGTTGCTCGATCACCGGCAGTTTGCGTTCGTGAGCCAGCGCGATCAGTTGCGCCTGCAATTGCTGGCCTTCGCGGGTCAGGCTCAAAGCGCTGCCCTGAAAGCTGAACAGCGCGCATTGCAGTTGTTGTTCGAGCTGCGCCAGTTGTTTGCGCAGCAGGGTCGAGCGCACGTTGAGGCTGCGGGCGGCCTGCATGAAGCAGCCGCAACGGGCGCTGACCAGAAAGTATTGCGCGACCTCGGCATCGATGCTCGCGGCTTGCGCGAGCCACGGCTCGTGCTCGCCCTGTGCCCAGCGATAGTCGGGGCTACCCTGTCGTCCTGCGGGTTCGGTGAATGACATCGATGACTCCCTGTCGATCTTTGTTGGTCTTGAGTGCACCACAATCCACTGTGGGAGCGAGCCTGCTCGCGAAGGCGCCAGCACATTCAACAATT